>JAEYSH010000152.1 GCA_023434825.1 Methanobacteriota archaeon
ATTATATTTAGTTTAAAAGGATATTTGAGTAATATTTGATATAATCATAAATCATTCTACATCAATTAATTTTTCAAAGTCATCAAAAATAACATCTAACCCGCACATGCTGGGCACGTAATTGGCTGCTTTAGCTGAATCAACACCAATAACTTTAAAACCAAGCTCTTCAATCGGCGCCACAACCATGCAGGTATCACAAACCATTTTTCCACCGGCTTTTTCAATTTTTTCAGTGTAACCCATTCTATCAGCGGCTGCTTTAACTCCAATAGATGTGCAAACCCATAATTCATTTTGTATGCTCTTTCCAGCAACAATTTCGGCAATATCTTTAATTTCTTCAATTGATGCATGCGGGCAACCTAAACAGATTAAATCCGGCTTTCCACTTGCAGTTGAAAGTTTTTCCCTTACTTCATTAATTTCGGCCCTATCAACACTGATTGTTTCTATTTCACTAACATCAATTCCTTGAAGTGCTTCTTTATATTCTGGAGTTAAGTTTTCAACGTGATAAAGCGCCACAGCGCCGGATGATGCCAGTGCAGCACCTAAACTTTTAAGATTATCCCTCTTAGACGGATTTTTAAATCTGAAATAAGGCACTCCATCGCCTACAGCTTTTCCTGTGAGATATCCAATAGCGCCGTAGTCAGCCCCTTTAATTTCATCTTCAACTTCAACAATTAAATTAGCTTTTCGATTCTCATCAAGATGGAAACCGTATTTGGCAGTTTTTCCACATATTGCAGCCGAAAGCGCCCCTGGGCCACCTTCCCTGTTTGTCCTAGCGCCGATAACTGAATTTACATAAGCTACAGCAGATGATTCAGACCAGGCAACATGATCTCCTTTAACTGGAACATTTCCAACAAGATAAGGAGTACAAGTACATGTTGTGGTAATATCCATTGCCCTGTAAGCGTCAATTATCTCTAATTGTTTTTCTGTAAATTCCTTTGAAAATCCAAGGTCGTATCTTTCAAGGTCAACACCAGCAGGGTTTAAAGTTGATGGAACAATGATTTTAGCGTCCTGTGCCATGTCCTCTAAAAATTCCAGGCCGGCATCTCCAATGGTTTTATATGAAACTCCTGAAATTTGAGCTGATGTTATATCCACCAGTCCTTCAGCGTTATATATGTCTCCTAATGCTACAAGGATTTCCATGCTCTTTTGGACTGCAGGGCCGTATTCTCCTGCCATCATTTTTTCTTCTTCTGGTGTTAAGTACATAAAATCACGTTTTTAGATCTTAAATAATAGATAATTTTTGGATTTATAGGGATTGATTTTTAAAATATAAAATTTTTTAAATTTGATTAGGTTTTTATTGATTTAATGAGATATCAGGCTATTTGAGTACTACAATTTAAGTAATATCTTAGTAGTTATCTTTAGATTTTTTTGCTGCATCGTTAAATGTAATTATTGGTTTGTGATACTCAAGCTATTTGAGTACCAACAATCTCATCAACAATATCTAAGAAATTATCTTTGTCTTTAAATGGTACTACTGCTCCTGCAGCAATTGTATGGCCTCCGCCTGTTCCATTAAAGCTTTTTGCCGCTTCACCGAGTGCGTAACTGAGGTCCACGCCTCTTTGAATCATAGGCATGATGGTCCTTCCAGAAACTTTTATAATATCGTGCATTCTGGATAGTGCAATCACTGGCTTATTTGGGTCTAATAGCTCTAATTCAAGCCCTATGCTTGATATTGTACCCATTAATTTCTTCCTTTCTTTATCTTCGGTGTAAATGTATTGAATATTATCCAGCTGGATTGATCCTTCTTTTCTAATCCAGTCTATTCCTTTAACAACATTATCTCTGTATTTATGGGCTAAATTGATTCCTTCTTTCAATGCCTCTTCTCTTTCGCCTATACAGATGCTGACGCCGGCGCCGAATTTTTTGTTCTTTCCGCAGGCATCAAGAATTCTGGAATAATCTTCAATGTCCCTTAATTCCTCTATTTCACGAGGGATACTGTATATATTACCGAATATCTTTGGATTAATCTTTATAAGTTCTTCTTTGAGGAGATATTTTTCTTCAGGGGCTAAATCATCAAATTTAATTCCATATGATAATCCATGATCTTCTAAAAATCCTTTGGCCCCATCAGGGTCTCCTGAAATGCCTTTTAAGGCAGGGTTAAAACTGTATGAAAGTGATTTGTAAATCGGTTCTTCTTTTTTGTAGGCTATTTTAAGGCCTTCGTGTTCTTCAATGACTCCTGCTTTCATTCCTTCATCAAGAATCATCTTGTTAACGCCTTGAATTTCATCAGCACACTGCATATCTCCAAAGGCACCTACCATGGCAAGCCCTGAAAGATCAGTGTTGTCCATTCCTCTTACTGAAATATAAGAAACTCCTGAACCGCTTACATCGCGAGTTCCGTCCATTCCAAATAGCTGGGGGTTAACATGAACTAAATTATCGTAACTTTCGCCGTCATCGCCGTGTATTTGATGGTGGTCGCATATTACTGCATCTCCCTTTAATTTAGCAATTAAATCGGGATATGCACTGCCCATATCGCAGAAAACAAATAATTTATACCTTTCTGAATGCAATTTTCTAACAAATTCCTCTTTAAGTCGAGGAACTATTGTAACATGGAATTTACCGCCCTGCTTGGATATTGCGTTACACATTACTCCAGCGGCGGATAATCCATCAGAATCATTGTGAGAGATAACTCTCACAATATGATCCTTATTTAAATGCTCCTTTATAAGGGAGCACGCTTCGTCAGCCCTACTTAACAAGGAGTGCTGCGCTTCTTGGGTCATATCTCCATCCTTCAGGAAGTACGCCTTCTCTTACGTAGTACCTTACTAATCTTCTGATTTTAGATTCAATGATCCTTAGACCTCTTCTGGTGTGAAGGTCTTTAGGGTTTTCCTCTAAGTGTTCTCTGATGTTAACTGCTCTTTTGATTAAGTTCATGAGATCTTCAGGGTATTTAAATTCCTGACCGTGGTCTTCGAGTATTTTGGTTATTTTTTTACCGGTTATAGTTTTAACATCTGGAATTCCGTACTGGTCTCTGAGTGTTATTCCAATAACACTTGTTGAGTTTCCTTCTTTTCTTAGTTTTAATATTAATTCTTCAATTTCTTCGCTTGAATATTCGATCCAATCTGGCTTAATTGCCATTAAAATCACCTCTTAATTAGTCTAATTAGTTATAAGAATTTTCTAAAAATTTAATCACTATTTGCGTTTAACCATGATGCAAATTTCTCCAGTGATCTTCGTCTGTGAGAAAATTCATTCTTTTCATCTCGTGTAAGCTCTCCAAAGGTCTTAAGGTACCCATCTGGAATAAAAAGCGGATCATATGCAAATCCATAGTTTCCACGCTCTTCGTATGATATATGTCCCTTAACAGTGCCTAAAAAAATCTCGGGCTCGGAGTTGAGTGTGCAATACCCAATAACCGACCTGAACTCGGCATATCTGTCTTCAACATTGTTCATGAGCTTTAAAATGCCTTTATTTGTTAATGTTTCCTGCACATAGGAAGAATAAGTTCCTGGAAACCAGTTTAAGGCTTTAATAAAAAGACCGGCGTCTTCTACTATTACGGGTCCTTTTAATTTACTTGCAGCATATTTTGCGCCGAATCTGGCCACATCTTCAAGATCACCCTGTATTTCAGGATAACCAAGATCTGTATGCTCAAGTTTAATGCCAAAATTTTTAAAAATTCCTTTGGCTTCTTTTACTTTGTGTTCGTTACCAGTTATAAAGTTTATGACTTTGACCATTTTATACCATCCACTCAATTGATCTTAGTTTCAGTGAAATTATAATTTTTGAAAGTTATTTTTATAGTTCGAAAGGAGTATAATGCCTTTTTACTTTTTTAAAAAGATTCCTATAATTCCTCCTATTAAACCTAAAATAAAGCTAATGATTAATAACAATTCAAGGACAATATATCCTGTGATTATGAAACCGCCGGTAATTGTTCCTATTTTAGATGATAAAAACCCTGTAAGGGCACTTATATCTCCAAAGCCCAGGAAAAATAACAAACTTATTATTATGCCGCCGATTGCTCCGGAAATTGCCCCTAAAACTGCTCCATCTGCTACGTTCATTTCTTCGTAATCTTCAAATCCTTTGCTTAAATAAGATGCCAGTATTCCTCCTATAAGCGGCCCTAAAAAGAAGAGAGGGAAGAAAACAAATGATAAAAACATGGTTAAAACTGCCCCTACTAAAGCACCAAGTCCTATAATTTTATAATCCATTTAATCGACTCATTTTTATTTAAATCATTGAAATTTATAATCAATTAATCTCGTAATTGAAAAATTTAAAACACTATAACTTTGGTACTCATAGTCCAAATTCATTCTCTTATTTGTACCTTAGACATTAAAATTATATCTAACTTATCTAATTTGTTACTTTATTTGATTTATTTTTTGATTGAATATTTTCCTTAGATTTCAGATGCTTTCTTTAAAAAGGTTGCAAAAATGATATGAATGATAATCGGGCTAACAAAATATAATGGCCAATCATAAAGTTTTATCAGCAGAAGATAATGGAAGTTTCATTAAAACAGCTTCCTTTCATAAGCTATGTAAAAAAATTAAAGCTTTAAAAAAGTCTAAAGGATACTTTGTACTTGTTTTAGGTACTCCGGGCACTGGTAAATCCGCTAATATTTATCAGGCACTCTCTCTACTTGATCTTAAAGTTTATGATGCATTTTTGTTCATTGACGCCGATTCAAAGCCAGAAGACGTGTTCAATATTTTTTGGAATACTATAAAGGAAGATATGGGTGTTAAATCCAAAAAAGAAGTTTATAGAAAGGCTAGAGAATATGATCTGATTCTTTTTGCTGATCCTTTCCTTGATTCAGAACACATTGATGGTAAGAAAATGGGCTTGGGGCTTTGGACTGAGGAAAATGGACCTGGGACGTTCCCATTATATTTCAAAGTGCTGTATGAATATCTTAAACATTATAAAGATTTAAGAAAGGTCAATATAGTTGCACAAACTGCGTGGGTTTTAAAATTCAGGGGAGTTAGATACGATCTTTTAACTGATTTCGGTTTAATATCTAAATTTCTGGTTTGTATATTAAAAAGGTTCTTTGACGTGGTAATGATCTCATATACTAAAGAAGAAACAATGAAAATTGTTAGAAATCATCATGATGCCCCTGATGATAAACAAATTGAAAAATATATAAAAAAATACGGTAAAAGGCCGCGTTTTATTTTCGATGCAATGGAAAAAGGAGAAAAAATTTAAAACATTCTAATTAGCATCTTTATAATTATTAGGGATATACTTTAATTTTAGCTGGATTATTTTAAATTGTTGAAGTGTAGCGACCCCTTCCTTCAATATCTTCGATTTTTTCAACTATTGCACTGTAATTATCAGCTTCTTTATATCCTTTTAAAATTTCGTCAAAGCAGGTATCAGCAATTTTGTAATGAATCCCTGAAATTGCTTTTTTAAATACCAGGAGATCAACGCCCTTATCTTCAACTAAATCCGAATTTTTTCCAAGCCCAAAATCTATAAATATAATTTTATCCTCTTTTAATATCAAATTAGATGTTGTAAGGTCTCCATGAATGACTCCACAGTTATGCAGTTTGGCTACATTTTCACCAATTTTATAAGAAATTTCTTTAATTTTATCCATTTTTGCATCCTTAAAGATCTCTTTTACTATTTTTCCATTGATTTTTTCTAGAACAAGGGCATTTCCTTTTTTATTTATGTCATAAATAAGAGGAGTTTTAACTCCACAATTTTTAGCTTCTCCTAAAAGCTTTGCTTCTTTCTTTGTCCTTTCTTTCCTCAATCGATGGTCAATTTCTGGAATTCTATAGCTTTTTGGAACTCTTTCTTTAATTAAGACATCATGATTTAGCCATTTGTCCGGGTAAATGTTTGCTTCGGCGCCTTTTTCTAAGATTTCTGAAGGCAAGTTTAGATGTTTATTTGATTTTTTCCTCCAGGGAACATCAACCTGGTCAGTTCTGTACTTTTGGATTACTGTAGTGTCTTTTATTTCCTGTCTTGCTCCATGTTTATACATTAACTGGCCCCTCCACGCTATCATGGCACCGTTATCCCCGCAATATTTAACTGGAGGCATGAAAAATTCAGCATAATGTTCTTCTGACATAATTTTAAGCATCTCTCGAAGCCTGCTGTTTGCTGCTACTCCGCCGCATAACATAACTTCTTGCTTTTTTGTATGTGCCAATGCACGCTCTGTGACCTCTACAAGCATTGAAAAAGCAGTTTCCTGTAGACTGTAGCATACATTATTTAAATCAGCGCCGTATTCATATTTTCTAAGGGCTGCTGTTAAAAGTCCTGAAAATGAAAGATCCATCCCTTTAA
>JAEYSH010000192.1 GCA_023434825.1 Methanobacteriota archaeon
TCTAAAAATAGATTATGGTGTGCTAATTTATCAACAGTATAGTCCACTCCTAAATATGCCACCATTGCAGACGGAGCCATAACTCTTTTGTCCCAGTATTTAGCATCATATGTTTGATTTTCTTTAATTAAAAGTTCCAATTCAGAATGCGCATAATCCGCATTAATAATTACAAGATCTGCATCATATGCTCCTTTGTTTGTTATAACCCTTTTTACTTTATGGTCATGGACTTCAAGCATTTCTACTGGCTCATCAAATTTAAATTCGACTCCGTAAGACTCGGCAATTTTATAAATAGAATCAACAACAGCCCTCATTCCACCTTGAGGGTAAAAAACACCCATTGTAAGGTCTACGTGAGACATGAGGTGATAAAATGAAGGAGTATTAGCTGGAGAGCCTCCAAGGAACCCTATTGCATATTCAAGTATTTTTCTTGCCTCATCACTTTCAAATCTCTTATTTACGTAGTGCTGTAAATTTTCCCACATATTGAGCTTGTAGCCTTTTAATAAAAGTTTTCCGTTTAAAAAGTCTAAAATTGAATTGTAATCCTTATAAAGCATTTCATCTATGGAGAAATCGTATAATTCTTCAGAAGATTTAAGGTATTCTTTTAATTTATCTGCACCATTTTCTTCAAGGCTGTCAAAGAGTTCATAGTTTTCTTCTAAGTCTGCGGCCACATCAACTAATTTTTTATTTCCAAAAAAGATTCTATAAGAAGGATCAAGTCTTTCTAATTTGAAATAATCTTCTGGTTTTTTCCCAAATTCGGCGTAAAATCTCTCGTACACATCCGGCATTAAATACCATGATGGTCCCATATCAAAATAAAAGTCTTTATCAGTATAAACACTGGCTCTTCCACCAGGTTGTTCGTTTTTTTCCATTACAATAACTTCAAATCCGTTTTTAGCAAGTAAAGCTGCTGCAGATAATCCTCCGAATCCCGCTCCCACAATTATTGCTTTCATAGTATCACACCATATTACTAATACAGTAGTTAATATATTAAAAATTTTAATTATATGTTATTGTTTAATAATTTTTATAAATAATTGGTATGTACTATCTTATATTTTTTCCCCTAAGTTTTACGTGTTAAAAAGAAAATTTAGTAATTAAAATTATTGAATTATATATGGACGATTAATTATTTATTATCTGGATTCTAAACCCCACATTTAAAATTAAAAAAACTTAAAACCAAATATTATTGATTTAAGTTTCGAAATTACCTATTTTTCCTTTTGTTTCCATTAAAATAAATATAATAAAGATTAATCCGATTATTCCAGGTATCCAGAGTTTCAGATAAAAGCATGCTGGAGCCCAAAAGCATAAAATGAGGAAAAGACTTGAAATTAACGCTTTGGGTTTATTATTATCCATTAACTTACTATTTAAAACAAAAATAGCTATTAGCGCAGCTAAAAAGCCTGTTAAAATCCAGCCCATAAAATTCATAAGGGGAACACCGTAAAAAATACCCTGACTTTTATATATCCAGAAATTCAACGCGACAGCAGCAGGATCTAAAACCATATCTGCAATTAGAACTAAAAAAGCAGTTAATACAGCTATTTTCCAATATTTACTACTTTTTAAAGTTGCAAGATAAATACTACCTATAAATAAAGGCACATAAGCAAAAGGAACTGTATAAGGAGTATATCCTAGTATCTTAAATCCAATTAAATTAGTATATACAAATTCAGAATAAGGAAATCCGGTGATAATAGCAAATGTTTCAATTGATATTGCATAAATACTCATTATAACCAGGAAAATGATTGCTTTTTTAGGTTCTAACCATTTAAATACTGCAAAATAGCATGGTAAAGACAGCCCTACAATAAATAAACCTGAGATAAATTGCATTCGAGGTTCTATTGGCACATTAGTTACAAAAAATGCTGCAATTGCTAGAATAATACCAGTAATCCAAAAAATTTTTGAATAATCACGCATTATATTTTCTCCTTGCTCTTTATCTTAATACAATATAATAAAAAGTATTATATAACTTAAACTTAAATTCTTTTCATGGATTATAATTTATTCCCTAACCAGAGGCCCGACATGAAAAGGCTAAGGGAAATTGTCAGCGTTCTGGTTAAATATCAATTCGGGAATGTTCTTGAAAGAACCGGGCTAAAAAGAAGTATAACTGGCCTTTTTTCTTCTGATGATGTTGAAGAAGCGCTTGATAAAACTGCTCCCAAAAGACTTCGATTAGCTTTAGAAGAATTAGGAACCACATTTATCAAATTAGGTCAGGTTTTAAGTACAAGGCCAGATTTAGTTGGAAAAGACTTTGCTGACGAGTTAGCTAAATTACAGGATGAAGTACCCCCATTTCCTTTTGAAGAAGTGAAAAAGTTAATAGAAGAAGAACTTGAATCTCCAATTGATGATTTATTTTCTGAGTTTACGGAGGAACCAATTGCATCAGCATCCATAGCACAGGTGCATTCTGCTGTGCTTAAAGATGGTGAAAAAGTTGCAATTAAAGTACAACGCCCTAATTTAGAAGAGCAAATTGAAAAAGACATTATTATAATGCGGTATCTTGCAAAACAGGCTGATCAAAGAATTAAAAATCTTAAATACTATAATCTTCCCGGAATTGTTGATGAATTTGAAAGAGCAATTGAAAAAGAAATGGACTTTGCTCAAGAAGCAAGGAATATAGATCGTTTCAGATCGTACTTTAAGGAAGATAAAACAGTTTGTGCACCTAAAGTTCACTGGAAATACTCGACTGTACGCGTTTTAACCATGCAGTATATTGATGGAGTAAAAATTAGCGAAATCTCAAAAGCCGAAATTGAAGCTAATGGTAGAGAAATAGCTAAGATAGGAACAGACTGCTACTTTAAACAAATATTCCAGCACGGATTTTTCCATGCAGATCCCCATGAAGGTAATCTTTTAGTATTAGATAATAATGTACTCTGTTTTATTGATTTTGGGATGATGGGGCATTTAGATCGGGAATTTATGGAAAATTTAACCGAACTTTTTGTATTCACAGTTAATTATGACTTAAAAGGCATGATAAACCAGTTAAGGTACATGCGGCTTATTGATGATGATACTGATATTGAAGAATTAAAGCGCGATTTAATTGACCTTCTGGACAAATACATGGGCGCAGAAATAAGCGACATTGGTGGAATCATTAATGAATTCAGTAAGCCTAATATTCTTGTAAAACATAAAATGCGGCTTCCTAAAGATTTTATTCTGCTTGGAAGAGTAATGAGCATGGCAGAAGACATTGGAAGAAAATTAGATCCTCATTTTAACGGTATAGAAGTTGCAAAGCCTTTGATTAAAGACACCATTAAACAGCGTTTTAATCCTCTTAGAATGTTAGATTACCAGGCTACTTACTTATTTGAACTTGAACATATTTTTAAAGATCTTCCAGAAACAATTAATCGCTTCTTCCTTAGAATTGAAGATGGAAAAATAAAAATGCAGCTTGATCATCAAAATCTTGATGAGTTTGCATCCCATTTAGAAAGAATAATAAACAGAGTTTCTGTGGCTTTAATTGTTTCTTCACTGATTATAGGTTCTTCACTCATCATGCTTAGTGATAAAGGAATGCCTATGCCAGGAATAGGTTTTTCTACAATTGGAATAGTTATATTCCTTATAGCAGCAGCATTAGCCATTATTCTAATAATTTCAATCTTAAATTGTGCCCGTAGAAAACTAACAGGATATTAAAAATACAGTGGTGAATTATTTTGGAATTATCTGAAATTGCTATTGGAGTATTTTTTGCAGTTCTTTCAAGCATGGTTCTTGGAGCATTTGCTGGTGTTCTAGGTTCTTTTATAGGATTTATGCTTGTTACGGGAATTATAAGCTATTATTTTATTGATGATATAATTAAAGGAACCATTTATGGACTTTCAGTTGGCATATTTGCCGGAATTGTTTCTTCAATTATTATGATTACATTTGAATTTATTTTAGGCGGCAAAATGGATGTATCTTTCATGAGTTTTGGTTTAGGTGGCATTATCGTCGGCATAATGGTTGATGGTATTATTTGTATGGTTGGAGGAGCAATAGGCTCCATATTAAACTTTTAAATGGATTTTTTGATTATATTTCAATTTTTAATAATAGAAAAATGTTTATAATGGGAAATATTAAGAAAATAATCAGATTAAATATTAGTTGGTGATACCATGATGGAAAATGATACAATCCCAGATATGAGGAGTCTATTTATAAAAATGATGGAAGATAGCTCAAAAACGCTGGAAAAAGTAAAAACTGATGTTGAAAGTTCAATTGCTAACCACACATTTTTACCTCTTGAAGCTGTGGAAGAAGATGAGGAAAATATTATAGTTAAAGTTGTTCTTCCAGGAGTTAAAAAAGAGAACATAGACATAGCAGTTACAGAAAACAGATTAAGCGTCGAAGCAACATTTGATTTTGAAAATGTAATGAAAGGAATCTACATAACTCTAACCGACATTAAAAAAGGGACCATAAAAAGATCAGTAAAACTTCCAGAAAAAGTAATTCCAGAACAGGCTAAAGCAAATCTTGAAAACGGAATTTTAAAAGTTGAAATTCCTAAACAGGAACAACAAGAGAAATTCAAAGTCAAAATAGATTAATTTTACTTTCAATAATCTATTCTCATTTAATATTTCCTAATTTACCTAAATCATAGCTTATTCTTTTTTATTACATATATCCCCTTTTTTTAACTTCAATTAAGTAAATATTATACAAATTATAAAATTGTTATTTTTATTGTAATACTTTTTATTAAAAATGTAGTAAATTATAAATAAATTGAACATCAAAATAAGATGTTAACTATCAAATATTCAATAATTAGTCATTTTATATACATAGTATCCATTAAATTTGGATAATTACATATTATTTAAATTTTTAGAGCATTTTTATTCCATATATTGAGATTATATTACTAAAGAGGTGATAAAATGGCAGAAAGAGAATTTGAAAGAAAAAGAGAAGAAAATTATGGTGAAGAAGGTAAAACTTCAGAAGTTTGGGTAACAGATAAAGAAGAAAGAATGGAAAGTGCAAGTGCAGATGTAAAAGAACAGGAAAGTGGCATAACAGTTAATCCTCCCGATGCCGGAGGTAAAATATTAAAAGATGCTGTAGGTGCTAGAGGGCACAATCCGGGATTTGATACAGGCCCTAATTATAATATGGATACTGTAAGAAAAGCTGCTGAAGTAGTTAACAAAGGTCAGGAAAGAATTAACGTAAAATGGCCAAAAGAATAAATTTATTTAATCTTTTATTTTTTTAAATTAAATGAAATTGAGATTTTTAAAATTTTAAACCGGATTTTTTTAATATACGATACTGTTTTTAACCTCATAATCCAAATAAGTAAATGGTGATAAAAAATGGAAAAATCCGGAAAACACTTCCATCATGGAAAATCCAGTAGAGAAATACTGGATCCATCTAGAGTTTTAAATGCAATTGGACTAAAAGAAGGAGATATATTCCTGGATGCCGGCTCTGGGGATGGGTATATGTCAATTGCTGCCTCATCAATAGTAGGAGAAAAAGGGGAAGTGTATGCAGTTGATATTTATGAAGAATCAATGGAAATTCTTACAAAAGAGATGGAAAGTAAAAATATAAAAAATATAATGCCAGTTATTGCAGATATAAGTAAAAAAATCCCACTTAAAGACGGATCAGTTGATATATGTTACATGGGCAATGTTTTGCATGGATTTGTCCAAAATGATGATGTTGACAAAGTAATGCGTGAAATTAAAAGGATATTGAGATCAAAAGGTACATTTGCAGTAGTTGAATTTAAAAAGATTCAAAATACACCCGGCCCGCCAATGGATGTTAGAATAACTCCCAAAAAAATTAGAAAAATTATAGAACAACATAGCTTAGATTTTAAAAGGGTTGAAGAAGTGGGTGATTACCACTACGCAGTTATAATAGAAAAAAATTAATGTACTCTTAAAATTTTTTTTATTTATAGTCAGGAAATCAGTATAAAGGCGTATAATTATCCAAAAATTCAGGATAATTTTTATCAAGAAGCCTTAAAGCAGACATGGCCTCTGGAGAAGTGCAAGATCTCTCTTCGACTAAATTTCTAAGTGTTCCATTTTTAATATTTTCCCTCACTTCTCGAACAACAAAATCCATACTATTTTTATTATATTCTTTAAGTTCAGATTGGTTTAAATCATATAATTTATAGCTTTCAAGACTATATTTAGCGCTTGGGATTAACAGAATGTTTAAATAAGCATAATGTTCTGCAGTGAACTCTCCAAAAAAGTCAATTCCCATATAAGAAAGTAAAGGAATGAAAGTCAAATCTGCAAATGGAAAATAAAGTGCTGCATTAGGATTTACTGTTTTTCTTATATTTACGATGATATTTACAAGATCCCTTGGATTTCTTAAAAGTACTTCTGAATTAGCTATTAAAAATTTATTAAATCCAAGATCATCCAATTCTTTAGCGCATTTCACTCTTAAACCAACGTATTTTCCGCCGTGTATAACTGCCATGTCTTCAACATTGCTATTTTTTGCAAATTCAATAGTTCTATCTACCGACCATTTAGCAAGCTCTTCTGGAACGTCAAAGGGCATTGGTTCATCTTTAATTATCCCTAAATTAAGTGAAGAATGCAGAATATCTGGTGTAATAATGTTATTATATTTCCCAAGCCTTCCTGGGCCATCATGTGTTGTTATTTCCATCATAAAAATCACTATTTATATTAAATATACAATTAGTTCAATAAAAATCTATTTAATTTAATATTTAACATGGATTGTTTTTAACCTCTAATAACTAATCATATCTCTTTGATTTCCTCCAACGTAAAAATAAAAACAAATATCGAGTTAATAATGATATAACTGCAAATATAAGTATAAATAAAGTTATAACTGCATATAACTCTAAATTATAAAAAGTTAATGTTATAAAAGCTCCCCCAAATAAAACAGTTCCCAAATAT
>JAEYSH010000166.1 GCA_023434825.1 Methanobacteriota archaeon
ATAGGATCAAGTATGCTGCTGTATTTTTTCCTTATTTCTTCGAAATACTTTTTTATATTATTTAAAAGCTTTAAATCAAGCTCTGTATCGTAAGGGGTACCTTGAAGAGCTGCAACCATACTTTCAGTTGGGGGTTGAGATGCTCCCCATGATAATGGTGAAATTGCAGTATCTAATAGATCTACACCCGCTTGACAGGCAGCATAGTAACTCATTGGAGTCATACCGCTTGTACAGTGGCAATGAAGGTTCACTATTAAATCTGTTTCTTCTTTAAGAGCTTTAATAAGTTCATAAGTATCATGTGGATTAATTAATCCCGCCATATCTTTTATGGCAACGGAATTACAACCTAATGCTTCTAATTCCTTTGCAAATTCTACATACTTTTCCAGTGTATGATAAGGACTTACTGTGTATGATATTACTCCTTGAACATGAGCATCCTGTTCATGGGCCACTTTAATAGCATATTCCATATTTCTTATATCATTTAACGCATCAAATATCCTGAAAACATCAATACCGTTTTCATAGGATTTTTCAACGAATTTACGGACTATGTCGTCTGGATAATGTTTGTATCCAACTAAATTCTGCCCACGAAGTAACATTTGGAGCGGTGTCTTTTTTACATGGTCTTTAAGTTCTCTGAGTCTTTCCCACGGGTCTTCATTCAAATAACGTATGCATGTATCGAATGTTGCTCCTCCCCATGATTCAAGTGAGAAAAATCCGACTTTATCCATCTCTTCAGCAATTGGCAACATATCTCTTGTTCTCATTCTTGTTGCAAGAAGAGACTGGTGTGCATCACGAAATGCTGTTTCAATGATCTGTATCTTTTTCATATTGCCCCTCATAATAAGTTTAAATTTGATAATTCAGTATCTCAATATATATAGTCTTAACTGACTTATAAACTATTTCTATGATTAATAGGGATTATTTCTAACTTTATTTATAATACTTTTAATCACGATTTTACAAAATTTAATTTTTTTGTCATTTTCATTTTAAATCAATATGGAATTTTTGGTTATAATGGTTATTTATGCCTATAAAACGGCTTAATCATGAACTGCATTAAATTGCACTTCGTTTTCATTATAAAACTATTTCCGGTCTTTTCCCACGAAAAATTTATAAGTGATAAAAACTAAGTATTTCTATCGGAAGAAGGAAACATACTTCCGGTAAAGGAATTTTAAAAATCTATTTAGAATGGAGATATAACAAAAAAAATACAAAAATAGGGATCTATTATGGTAAGAAAAGTAGCAATTTATGGAAAAGGTGGAATCGGAAAATCCACAACAACTCAAAATACTGCATCAGCTATGGCATACTTCCATGACAAAAAAGTCATGATCCACGGCTGCGATCCTAAAGCAGACAGTACCAGGATGATCCTTGAAGGGAAAATGCAGACAACCATGATGGACACACTTAGAGAAGAAGGTGAAGAAGCCTGTATGGATCTTGACAAAGTCATGTCAAAAGGATTCAAAGATATAAAATGTGTCGAATCCGGAGGTCCAGAACCAGGTGTTGGTTGTGCTGGTCGTGGTGTAATAACTGCAATAACAATTATGGAACAACTGAAAGTTTACGATGATAATGATTTCGTTTTCTTCGATGTTCTTGGTGACGTTGTATGCGGAGGGTTTGCAATGCCTATCCGAGATGGTAAAGCTGAAGAAATATATGTTGTAGCATCTGGTGAGATGATGGCACTTTATGCAGCAAACAACCTCTGTAAAGGTATGGTAAAATACGCTGAACAAAGTGGAGTTCGGCTCGGCGGTATAATCTGTAACAGTAGGAATGTTGATGGAGAAAAAGAGCTCCTGGAAGAGTTTTGTAAACGTATTGGAACACAAATGATCCATTTCGTTCCAAGAGATAATATTGTCCAGAAAGCAGAATTCAACAAAAGAACAGTTGTAGATTTCGATGCAGATTGTAATCAGGCTAATGAATACCAGGAACTAGCTCGTAAAATTATAGAAAACGAGAATTTTGTAATTCCAACTCCAATGACAATGGATGAGCTGGAAGAACTGGTAGTTAAGTATGGTTTAGTTGACTAAATCATTTATTTATTATTTTTATGGAGAGTCTCAAATGAAAATGATTAGAGCAATATTAAGGCCAGATAAGGTTGAAGAAGTAGTTGATTCACTCTCTGATTCCGGATATGTGGCTTTAACAAAAATGGATGTTATTGGACGAGGTAAACAGAAAGGAATTCAGCTGGATAACATCTACTACGATGAATTGCCTAAAGTAATGCTGATACTTGTAACTCCTGCAGAAAAAACTGATGAAGTACTGGAAATCATTAATGAAAAAGCATTTACAGGAAACTTCGGGGATGGAAAAGTCTTTATTAGTCCTGTGGATGAAGCATACACCGTTAGGACACGTAGTAAAGGTTTATGAGGGTTTATATGAAAGAGATAATGGCAATTATCCGACCTAACAAGATTACAAGGACTAAAGAAGTGTTGGATGCTCTTGGATTTCCCTCAATGACTGCAAACGCGGTTTTCGGACGAGGTAGACAAAAAGCAATTATTGGCGAAGTTTCATTTGATATTCAGGGTGAACTTTGTGAAGAAGAGGGAAGCATGCGTTATATCCCAAAAAGAATGGTAACGCTTGTAGTACCTGATGAAGATGCCTCTTTAGTCGTTGAATCAATAATGAAGGTAAATAACACTGGTCAAATTGGGGACGGTAAAATATTTGTCTGCCCTATAGATGACGCATTAAGAGTCCGAACAAAAGAAACTAGGGAAGAAGCAATTTTATAG
>JAEYSH010000175.1 GCA_023434825.1 Methanobacteriota archaeon
TTTTACGATCAGTTTCATCAGGCATTTCTTCACCAATAACAATTAAATTATCTTTAATAAAATCATACTAGAACTATATACTTCAGTTCCTTTATTATTGTATAAATAAAAATGATATTTAAAACCTAGCAAAAATGCAGTGCATTTTTGTGGTTCAGAAAATCTCTCAAAACTAAGTTTTGGAGCGCAAAAATCGAGATTTTTGCAAGCCACGATTTTCTTCAAATATTTAAAAATAAAGAAAATAGGAAAAAATAAATTAGATGTTTAAGTATTTCTCCAGTTCATACTGGAATACTTGAATTCTGTAATCATCCCATTCTTTCCTTTTGATGGCCATAAACTGGTTATATACATGATCACCAAGAGCTGATTTTACCACTTCGTCTTTTTCAAGCGCATGGTACGCTTCCCATAGGCTGGATGGTAAAGTATCTACGCCACGAGCGCTTAATTCAGCACTGTTTAGTTCAAACATATCAATTTCTTCTGGTTCTCCAGGATGTACTTTATTTTTAAGACCGTCAAGTCCCGCTTCAAGTGTAGCTGCAAATGCTAGGTATGGGTTACATGAAGGATCAGGGCATCTTAATTCTAGCCTTGTACCTTTACCTCTAGATGCTGGTATCCTTACAAGTGTAGATCTGTTTCTAAGTCCGTAAGCTATGTATACAGGGGCTTCGTATCCTGGGACAAGCCTTTTATAGGAGTTTACAGTAGGAGCTACAACAGCTGAAAGTGCTTTGGAGTGCTTTAAGAGACCTCCAGCAAAGTAAAGTGCTTCTTCTGATAATTGGTTTTCGGTATCAGGGTCAAAGAATATGTTTTCACCATTTTTAAATAGACTCTGGTTTATGTGCATTCCGCTACCGTTTACACCGAAGAATGGTTTAGGCATGAATGTTACCATATATCCAAGGTTGTCAACAATTGCTTTAATTGCTTGTTTAAATGTTATAACTGCATCTGCTGTTTTTAATGCTTTATCAAATTTGAAATCGATTTCGTGTTGTCCAGGACCTACTTCGTGATGACTTACTTCAATATCAAAGTTTAAAGATTCTAATCCTAAAACAAGTTCTCTTCTAACATCTGTACCCTGATCTACAGGTTCTACGTCGAAGTAAACACCCTGATCATGAGGTACTATATATCCGTTTTCATCTTCACCTATTATAAAGAATTCTGGTTCTGGGCCTACATAGTATTCATAGCCCTGTTTTTTTGCTTTTTCTAAGGTATTTCTTAGTATGTACCTTGGATCTCCTTCAAAAGGTTTTCCATCTGGCCAGTATATGTCACAGATGAACCTGCATACACCTTTTTCTTCAGGTCTCCATGGTAAAGCAGAGAATGTATCTGGATCCGGTTTAAGAACAAGATCACTTTCGTAAATGTTAACGAAACCATCAACGGATGAACCGTCAAATAAAAGACCATCTTTAATTACATCTTCAATATCATCTGGTTTAACTAGTGGAATCGCCATATTTTTTGGGGTTCCATGTATGTCTACAAACTGCAGCCTTACAAATTTTGTGCCGCATTTTTCAATATTTTCAATAACCTGTCCTATTTTATCTGACATTAAATTTTCCTCCATGATAAATTAGAGTTAATCTGTACCGGAAGTATGTTTCCTTTTAGTTCTATATAAATGTTTCGGGATCAAGTTATATACTAATGATACATTTTTTAAATTCAAACAAAATAAAAAAGATTAATAGATTTTAAGGTATTATTTCCTTTTAAAGAATAGGATAATACTTTTTAATTTCCCAATCTGTTACCTGACGCCTGTATTCATCACATTCAAGTTTCTTTAATGAAATAAACCTTTCAAAACTATGCGAACCAAGTGTTTCCTTAACTAAACTTGAATTTTTTGCATATTTAATAGCTTCTTCTAAACTACCGGGTAATGCATTTATACCTTTTTCTAACCTTTCTTTTTCGGTTAAATCATAAAGATTAAGTTCCATTGGATCGGGTAAATTACATTCTTCTTCTATTCCCCTAAGTCCTGCCATTAACATCACTGCCAGTTGAAGATAAGGGTTACCTGAGGGATCTGGGCATCGAACTTCTACGCGAGTGGAAGTTTCTCTTCCGGGTTGGTAGGTAGGAACACGGATCAAAGCAGAACGGTTGCTGTTAGACCATGCAATATAAACTGGAGCTTCGTATCCTGGAGTTAATCTTTTATAAGAGTTAATCCAGGGAGCTAATATGGGTATCATTTCTGATGAATACTTTAAAATACCGCCTATATATGCTTTAGCGTCATCAGATAGATGATAATTGTCATTGGGGTCAAAGAAAGCATTTTTTTCCCCTTTAAATAACGATTGGTGGGTATGCATACCTGATCCATAGTCTCCAAATAATGGTTTAGGCATGAAAGTAGCATAAACTCCATATTGGGATGCAATTTCTTTGACCGTAAGCCTGTAAGTGACCATATTATCGGCCATTTTTAACGCATCATCGTATCTAATATCTATTTCATGTTGGGAGGAAGCAGCTTCATGGTGTGAATATTCAACTTTAATTCCTAATTTTTTTAAGGATAATACAGTATCTCTCCTCAAATTAGACGCAACATCTAATGGATTAAGGTCAAAATAACCTCCTTTATCTAGAGGTTCAGGCTTTTCTGATGATTTAAAATAGAAGTATTCCAGCTCTGGCCCAACGTAGAAGTGATCATATCTCATTTTTTCCATTTTTTGGAGGGCTCTTTTTAAAATGTAACGTGGATCTCCTTCATAAGGATTTCCATTGGGCTGGAAGATGTTACAAATCATTCGGGCTACTGGATGTTCTTTAGGCCGCCATGGAAGTACTGCAAAGGTATCCAGGTCTGGCATTGCAATCATATCTGATTCTTCAATATCCTGAAAACCGGTTATGCTGGAACCATCAAACCCCATCCCTCGATTTAAAGCGTTCTCTAATTCATCTTGAGTGATTGCAAAACCTTTCAAAAGCCCATTTATATCCGTAAACCATAATCTAATGAATTCTATATTGTTTTCTACTACATATTCAAGTATACTGTCCTTAGTTACCATCTATTAACCCCGAAATCCTTTTTTTAGACAATAATAAATTACTGGAATTTAACTAGTGTATAATAAATTAACATCCAGTCCTTGATTATAATTCAACTTAAAATATTAAAAATATTGTTATTTAGATGAATTTATTTTAGATATAAATAAGATTTAGAGGACTAAATCATTATTTTTTATTTTAAAAATAAACAATTTTCAATGAAACTTAGTTTTTTCGTGAGTATTTTAAACAAGTTAAAATACCAAGCATTAAAGCAATTAAAGGAACATCTGTTCCATGCATTCATATTAGTCTTTGGGAAATAACTTATATAATTAATTAAATCTAATATTTATCAAATTGAACACGATTTGATTATATGAAATCAATATTTAGCTTATTTAATATCTGTGTTCATGAAGTTTTCCAAAACTAGAATTTGACAGTCGAAAAAGGTTCTTTACTTAACAAATCAAACATTAAAACATCTGGGGCCATAATTGAATCTCCCTGAAGTGTAATAAGTTTAAAAGCTTCAAATGCTTGTAAACAACCCACAATATTTGGAACAGGGGCAATAACAGGAGGAACTTCTGCACCCATCTCCTTAACCTGTGCAATCACTTCATCATTTAGTTCTTTACCTAAAGATGGTAATTTAAATAATTCCTCGTATTTGGGGGTATCGCTAGTAAATACGCTCAATTGACCCATTGTTCCATGAATAGCCCCATGAACAAATGGAATTTTTGACTCATATGCATATCTACTTAGTATAATTCTTGTTACAAGGTTATCTAGAGCATCTATTACAATATCGCTATCTTCAACGATTTTTTCAACATTATCTCCATTTAATTCCTCTTCAAATGCTGTAATGTTAACAAATGGATTTATTGATTTTAATGTTTCATAGGTAGTATTTACTTTTGATTTTCCGACACTATAAAAGCTGCTCATAAGCTGGCGGTTAATATTGGAGACATCAAATGTATCTTTATCAATTATGGTAAGATTACCAATTCCCATCCTCACAAGCATTTCTGTAGTGGCCCCTCCAATTCCACCGCACCCAATAACGGTTATATTTGCATCTTTAAGCCTTTCTTGCTGTGATTTGGTTACAACGCCCATCTGTCTACTTACAATTTCCCAGTAAGCCATTCCTTCATATCTTCTTGGCATAATTATGCTCCTGTATTTTCATAATTAATAATTAAATATAATTAGCTATTCAACCATTTCATAAGTTGTAGTACGTTCTTTAGGTACTCTTCCTATGGCTTTAATTATTTCAAACATTTTTTCACGGGATAAATATTCTCCATAAGATGCACCGGCAGCTATAGATATTTTATCTTCCATCATAGTTCCTCCCAGATCATTTGCACCGCAGCAAAGCACTACCTGTGCCATTCTGGTACCTATTTTTATCCATGAAGCCTGGATATTGGGAATATTTCTACCTAAAATTATTCTTGCAATTGCGTGAAGTTTAAGGTCATCCATGCCGCTTGCGCCTGCAGATTCATCACCTGCATCATTATTTTCACCAAGAAAAGTCATGGGCACTAATTCAGTAAATCCGCCCGTTTTACGCTGTATATCCCGCAATATCAATAAATGATCAATTCTATCTTCCCATTTTTCAACAGTGCCGTACATAATGGTTGATGTAGTTGGAATACCGACTTCATGCGCTTCTGTTATAATATCAACCCATTGTGAAGTAGTTACTTTTTTTGGACATATTTTTTCCCTTACAGAATCAACAAGGATCTCTGCAGATGCTCCAGTCAAAGTATCCAGCCCAGATTTTCTAAATTCTTTTAAAGCTTCTTTTGTAGTCATTTCTGATAATTTAGCTGCGTGATAAACTTCTACTGGTGACAATGTGTGAAGTTCGATATCAAAATTTGATTTAATGGTTTCAAATAGATTGCAGTAATAGTCAACTGTCATGTGGGGCATTACGCCGCCGAATAAACATATTTCAGTTGCTCCAACATCTTTTGCTTCTTTGATACTTTGTAATATCTCTTCAATACTCATATCGTACCCAATACTGTCTCTAAAGGAGCAAAATTCACATCCAATCATGCACTGGTCTGTAATGTGTATGTTCCTGTTTGCAACAAATGTAACTTCATCACCAACGATTTCTTTACGTAGTTTATCTGCTGTATCAAATAACTGGAACGGATTTATATTAATAAGTTCCAAAGCATCTTCTTTGGTGATTTTCCCTGCAAGCGAGCGTTTGTATATGTCTTCAATCATAAAAATCCTCTTTTAGTATAATAAACTTTAAAATATCAAAATTTCTTTATTCATTAAAATATCTGAATATAGTTAAATAAATTGTGTTTTAGATATTGGTATATTGAAAAAATAATTAAAAAATAAGAATTAAAAGGAAAAAATATTTATTTCATGTTTAATCGTGGAGTTTAAGTTATACTTGACCGTAACCACCAGCAAATTCTTCATAAGGCTGGACAATTACAAAACCTTCTCCTCTAAAGCCCATCTGGAATGTTTCTCCACTTCCACGGCCCAGTAGCGTGCCTAAATTCATATCTGTTTTGTAATCAATGGATAAACCATCGGACCATGCTACAGTTGCGTTTGGATCAGTGTATACAGGTCTATCTGGAGTTACTGCAAGTGTTATTGGTGTGTAATGGGTTGTTATTGCGATCATTCCATATCCTTGTAGTCTAATGTTGAAAAGTCCTCCAGACATCGCTCCGGCACCGGACATCATTTTTATATCCCAGTCAATTTGTTCTTCAAATGCAAGGATATCATTTCCGTTAACATAAAGTCTGTAGCCTTCAAGGTTTAATATAGTTATTTTCTTTCCTTTATCAGCTAGATAAACGTGTCCCTGACCTTTTGCTGACATAAGCTTGCTGCTTTCTCCACTAACTTTTTTCATTAAAAATTTGTCAATTCCACCTTCAAGGGAACTCTGCTTTTTAAACTTCACATCTCCCGTATAAGCTACCATTGAACCTAATTTGGCCCACACTTTCCCATTTAAATTGACATCCAGCAAGTAATCGTTTTCAAGTTCAAATACTTCTTCACCCACATTTTTTTCTGCAGTTCTATCTAAAAATGCTTGAACTGAATATTTGCTTGATGAGGGTTTTTCCCCGTAAGCTTCTTCAACAACTTCTACTTCTTCAACAGAAGCCTGTTCTATTTTTGTACCACATTCAGGGCAGAACTGACCTCCGTCCGCTATATTTTCACCACAGTTTGGACATTCCATTATTACCACCATTCATCTTTTTCTTCAATATTAATCAAGAAATTATAGGGTTTTAATTTATTTAATCTTTTCTAAATCATTTAATTGGCTTTAATCTCCATGATTAATTAATCATAAAACTTATTATTCAGAATCCTAAAAAAATCTAAATTGAAGTAATTAAAATTGATATTCCAATAAGTATTAAAACAAATGGCAGGATTAAATGCCCGTATTTACGGAGCCTACCGCCTAATCTCTGGTTATTTACTAATCGATAACTAATATAGCACCAGATTCCAATCATGATTAAAAAGATGAAAATTACATATAATAATTGGTAAATGTCAAAAGTAGCAAAAAGAGGAGCGTAAACACCTATATTATCACCGCCGTTAATAAATGATATTGAAGCTACTGTAAATATAGAAGAATTTATAAATAAAGATATAAACCCTTTGGAACGTTTTTTATCATCTAATTTCGATTCTTCTGGTTCATTAATTTCATCTTCTTTTAAATCATCGTTTCTTAGATCAATTAATTTTTTAACGCCTATAATTATTGGAAAAATACCTAAAAGCCCTATAAAGTTTGCAGGTATAATAAATTTGAAAAAATAGCTTAGTGAACTGATTAAAATTAAAGTCGAAATTCCTAAATATTGCCCTATCACAATTTGGGCATTATTATAGTCTGGATGGGCAAAAAATAACATTAAGACAAAAAGGTCATCTAAATTGGTTGCTATAAATGCTGTAATTGCTGTTAGGAGTAATGTAATGTCCATAAAAATCACGAAATATTATTCAGATTGTTTTAATTCGTCTAATGTTTATTTTTGATTTATAAAGATTCAACAAGTTACTAAATTAAAGTTAGATTAAAAACGAATTCTAGCTTTATTTTTGGGCATTCCATCGTATACTTTAACCCATTTTTTATCTTGATATAATTCATATTCCTTAAAACAACACGGAAGCCCCTTAGCAGTGACTGGATTGGGGCCGTCCATGAGATGAAAATGGAGATGGGGTGCTGTAGAATTACCAGAATGGCCGACATTACCAACTAAATCTCCAGATATAACTTTATCTCCATTTTTAACTTTTACAGAGTCTTTTTTCATATGTGCAAGAAGTGCATAAGCTTCATCCCCTTCAATAATCACGAAATTCCCTCCAACTTCTTGAAGACTATTTTTTTGCGGATCAAATGTTGCAGCATTCTTAAAAGCAACAGAAAGGTCATGAAAGAGATTTACAGGGTCACGT
>JAEYSH010000203.1 GCA_023434825.1 Methanobacteriota archaeon
ATTAATACAAGGCCCAGCGGTACAAGATATTTAACTGCAGCATCCACGAACATCAGTCCACTTCATGAACTTGTTGATATGGCACAGGGTAAATGGAATTATAATGAAGTAGAAAAAAGAATTGAAAAATACTGCGCAATTGAGGTACCTGTAGGGAATTATAAAACAGAAAAAAATAATTTTAATTATAGGATGTTTGCTGGAAACGATTCCTATGTAATTCATGGCCCTGAAAATTTCCAGCGTATAACAATTCGCGCTCAAACACTTGAAAAAGCATTTAATACAGCAAAAAAATTGAACATTGATTATAAAAAGTTTCAATAACTCTAAAATTTACAAAAATATTAATAATTCATAAAATACAAAATTTAAAATAATAAAATTTGAAATTAGGTGGTAAGTTGAATATTTCCGAGACAGACATTTTCATATTTCTTTTAGCATTTTTATCAACAGTATTTTTCACTGTATTTGTAAGAAAAGTATTGATAGACGCTAATGTAACTGATAAGCCAATAGTAACAGAACATAGTCATAAAACTGGAACTCCAACAATGGGAGGGCTTGCAATCCTTCTTGGAATTCTTCTTACTGCATGTGTATATTATAAAAACACTAATTTAATTATTACTACAATTTTAATGTTGACTGCAGCTATAATTGGTCTTATGGATGATTTAATTGGTCTTAGAACTAAAGAAATCCAGAAAAAAATAAAAAATATATCTTCTTCAACAATAGAAATGGGTAGGTTAATGCTTAAACCTGGTGAAGAAGCACGTGTTGCAACACCTAAAGCTAAAGAAGATTTTAAAAAGCATTTAGAACAAAAAAATGTAGAAGTAGTGGGTGAAGCCCCAATAAAGAGTGAATCTAAGGAAAGCGAGAAGATATTTGCTCAATTTTTGATTTCTCTCTTTTTAATAGGATCAGGAGCTGTTAGTTCATCTGTTCTTGGATTTGATCTTGGTATTTTTGTAATTCCAGTTATAATATTTGGTATAATCGGCTCAATAAATGCTGTAAATCTCATCGACGGTATGGATGGTCTGGCTGCAGGAATATTGGGAATTGCATCAACTGCATGCGCAATATTTTCTATTTTAGCTGGAAATACTGACGGGTCAATTCCATTCATTGCGTTGGCTGGTGTTTCGTTCGGTTTCCTTGTATTAAATAGATATCCAGCATCAATATTTATGGGAGATACTGGATCATTTGCATTGGGTGCAGGTTACATAACTGCGGCATTTTTAGGGAATATAATTTATTTTGCATTAATTGCACTTGCTATACCAATTCTTTCAGTAGTCGTAAGCCTTTTACACCGTGCAAATATTATTAAATTACCAGTAGAACCATTACATCATACTTTGCATTATAAGGGACTTTCTGAAAAGAAAATCGTGCTTTTATACTGGCTGATAACAATAATAATTTGTTTAATAGCTCTTTATTTTTACAAATACTTAATAATTTAAATTAGTGAGAAAATGAATGAACTTAAAGCTTCAGAAATTGCTATAAATATAGAAGGAGAACTTTTTGGGCCAGATAAAGTAATGAAAGGTATTTTTAACATTTTAAAAGATGCAAAAGCTGGCGATGCTGTAATAAGACACTGGATAAATGAAACAGGTGTAGAGATAGCTGCAAAAAAAGATGTTTCATGCTTAATAACTCAAAATCCTAAAGGCAATGCAGTTGAAACAGCAGAAAAATTAGGTTTACCTTTAATAGTCACTGAAAAAATAGAACTGGCCAATGCATTTGCCATAAATTGGGCTATTAATAAATTTGCGAAAGATTCATTGCGTGTTGTTGTAACAGGGACTAATGGAAAATCGACTACTGCGCATATGATTTATAGCATTTTAAATGAAGCGGGATATAGTACTTATACTAATACTGATTCTAAATCTGAATTTAATACGCTTATAGATCCAATGGTTGCAAAAGGAATCGTTGAATTTAATGGAAAAATAGATGCAGTGGTTATTGAAGTTTCTGAGGTTCAAGGGTGGCTCAATGATATTATGAAGGATCATGCTTTCATAATGACTTCTGCAATTGATCCTGATGTTGTTGTTATAACAAATGTAGCATTAGATCACATAGGTCTTGTAAATTCCATAGAAGAAACATATGATGAAACTTCGGGTGCTGTAAATGCATTAAGAAACGAAAATGGCCATTTAATTTTAAATAATAATGATCCACTTGTATTGAAAATGCGAAGTTTAACTTCAAGTGAAAATGAAGTCCTGTTTTTCGGAAAAGATGGAGATATAGAGTTATTTGAAGATGGAATTGCATATAATGGAAATATTTTAATAAAAAAAGATGATCTTCCTTTTAAAAGCAATCACTTTATTCAAAATATTATGGCAGCAGTAGGTGCTGCTTTAAGTCTAAAAATTAGTCCAGAAATAATAAAAAAAGCTGTTAAATCATATAGGCCTTTAAAGAGACGTTTTACAATAATTAATAAGAATCCTCTTATCATAGATGATTTTGCCCACAATCCAGATGGAATAAAAGCTACAATAAAAAACGCAGCTTTAATGACAGAAGGAGATTTTTACGTTGTTACGGCTATTAGAGGTTCAAGAGGCAGGATTATTAACCAGGTTAACGCAGAAGCTATTGCAGAAGGGCTTAAAAATATTTCTTATAAACTTATAATAACTTCCAGTAGCGACGTTGTGGATAATTTAAATGTCGTTGAAGACAATGAGAAAAAAGTATTTATTGATACACTACAAAGATTTGGGATAAACTATATCTTTTATGAAAGACTATATGATGCATTGAGAAAAGTACTTGAGATATCAAGTATTCATGATACAATTTTATTAATTGGCGCTCAGGGAATGGATCCTGCTAATGAGCTTTTAAATCAAATTTAGTTTTAAAAACATGTTTTACACATGTGCATTGAATAAAACTAAAAATTAATCATATACATACATTTTTGGTGATAAAAAAATGTTCTTAAAAATAAGGAGAGATACTTTAATTATTTTAATGTTGGCCTTCATTTTGATTGTTTCAGGAAGGGCAATGGGTTATATGTCCTATGCATCATCTGCAGACACAGATCAGGGCATACCAATTACAGGGGTAATTATAAAAGGAAATGATGTAGTACCTACTGATTCTATTCGAGCTAACATTTATCAATCTGGTTTAAGGCCAGGAAGTTATATTAAAGGAGATACATTAGTTACCGGTAAAAGAGAATTACCATTAAGTGAAGCAATAGCTAATGCAAATAAATTTGCAACGTTGACAACTATTCCGGGTACAAGATTAACTCCAATAGTTGCAGCTGATGTTAAAGTAGATCAAGCATCAGGAAGTGTAACCGTAAATGTTATTGAAGATTGGACAAATGTACAGGTAAACACAACCGCAGCGGGCTCTTCATACACAACAGGGTAGATATACATGAAAATTTCAGAAATACTTAAACAAAAACATGTTAAGATGATTTTATTCCTCCTATTAACAGTTACGGTATTAATAGGGCCTGTTGCAGCTACTACTAATATGATTATCATCACAGATCCAACAGGAAAAGATCCAAATGGAGCAGCAGCAGGTAGTATGTCCTATCAACAAAACATGTTTCAATCAACTTTTTTATCTTCACCAAATAATCATTTCGCTGTTCTTTCTGGTGGTGAAGGTCAATCTATACCTCGATTGCAAGCTATTGTTGCATCTACACAGGCTATGAAATCTGGTGCCACACCAGCACAGGCTGCATCTCTTGCAAGTAATTATCAGGGGATCAGGATCATGATAGGAACTCCTACACAGGGTGCAGCAGTTGGAGGTTACTTTCAAGTTTATGTAGTGATTGTAGAAGATGATGGAACAATTACCGTAACACCATATTCTGGAGGTCTTGCTACTTTACCTGCAGGGAAAAAAGGAGCTATCATTCACTTATTAAATACAGAGGGTAATCCTATGTATGGAACCGCAGACACAGTACGTCAACAAACTGCTGTAAATATAGGTAAAATGATAAGAGACGGATATCCTGCTACATATGTACTTGGACAAGCTTTTAAGGAAGTTTCCAACGATGCAGGTGAAAAATATGGTGGAGGAGGAGTAAACCTTGTATCAAGTATAACTACAGGAGATATGTTTACTCCAGAGAAGCTAAATACAACAGGTTTTCCAATGAACACGCCTTATAGTAAAGTATGTCCTGCAGACGGCTGGAGCATCGGTTTCCCAGCAGCAGATAATTATCAAGTTTGTCCAAATGATGGAACTACCTTAAAAACTATTTATGCTTATGACGCTATGACAAATGCAATTACTGTTTCCGGGCAATCAGTGCAAGTCTCTGTTTATGGGACAGATGAACTTGGAATTCGTGAAACAACTCAAGAAATAGTCGCATTATCTGTAAAAAAACATGGTTACAGTAATGTTGAAATTGCAAAGAGTATAAATAAAGCAATAGATAATGGGCTTTTAGTGGGAGTGAATTATGTTGAACCTAAGGATATTAACATAAAAGAAAGTACCAGGGCTGTAGGGGTTTATTTCAAGCCTCTTGCAGATAATAGATCAGCTCCTCCGTGGAATTTACCAGTAAGCTCCAGTATTCTTGATTTAATTGGAAATATACAAACTGCTATTGGTTTAATTCTGATATTACTTGTTTTATTCAGAAGCAGTTTAATAAAATCCTTTAAAAAATAGATTTATTCTATTTTTTTAAATCTTAAAATTTTAATTTAAATTTTTTAAAAATGTGATAAAAATGGCTTTAGTTTTAATTCGTGCAGATAATCAAGAAAAACTTTTAAACGCACTTGCAGACGTTGAAAGACACGCTAATTTAAAAATAACTGGCAAACCAAAGATAATTGATCCCAAAAAAGCGGATAAATTTGCAAAAGGAATACTTAAACAAAATTTAAGGACAAAATGTAATATTGCAGTTATTGTAAATGTTTTAGAAGATATAACAAAGAGTATAATGCATATTAAGAAAATACATCCTCCCGCACACATAGTAGTGGTGAGTGATGAATATGGTGAATTTGGGGAAATAAATAAACTTTATGCAGTTTCTCCTCCACTAAAAGGATATTATTCTCATAAAAATTAATAATGGTGTTGATTTAGATTTAATCAACACATTTAATTTCTTTTAATCCGAGCTATATCTCCAATTGTAGCCCCTCTTGAAGGACCTGCAGCCTTATCTTCTTGACTGATATCGTCCATTTTTTCAATTAATTTTATTTTAAGTGTTTTTTCAAATTTTCTTGCAAGTTTAATATCTGGAACCATTTTTCCAGATTCAATTCTGTTTACCACAGAAGCTTTTTCATATATTTTTTCTGCAAGTTCTTCACGTGACCATCCTTTTTGTTCACGAGCAGCTCTTATTAATGTTTTATAATCTTCAATAACCTCTTCTGATGGCTCTCTTATTCTAGGAGCTCTTTTAACTGGCCTTCGTTTTACTGGCTTTGGTGGTTCTCTCTGTACTTTTCCAAACTTAGCACATTCGTTACAAGTGACCATTATTGAGCTTTCAATTTTTGTTTTCGTTGGTTTTCCAATTATTTTCTTTCCACATATCTCGCATCTCATGTTATCACTTAAATAAAGCTATTTGTATTCACTTGAAAAAAGAATTCTTTCATGCAATAGATGTATAATTATTATAATAAATCTTTTTTTAAATTAAATAAGTTGTATTAATTCTTTTTCATTATATTGGTATCCTCAATATTTAATTATTATTAAAA
>JAEYSH010000209.1 GCA_023434825.1 Methanobacteriota archaeon
ATGGTAGGCGTTATCAATTAACATCAATTTTAGGTATTGTTGGTGAAAATGACGATGACGGAAATGCAGCTGAAAAAATGCAGGATAAAAAACCAGCTCCAAAATCTCAAGGGTCTAAAAGTAGCCCTAAAAGTGTTAAGAAATCTCCAAGTTCCATAAAAAAGAATGATAAGGAAGATAAGAAAGAGCGTGTTTTAATAGATGAAGAAGTAACACATCTTAAAAAGAAAAACGGACAATTACACGATGCTATTGATACTCTTCAAGCAGGGCAATTTGACATAACTCAACAAGCAGTTATGAGGGAATTAACCAAGATGCGTAAGGCTCAGGAGATTACAGCAGATGAGTTTAAACAGGCTAGACAAGATTTGAAGGTGAAAAAATGAAATCTAATGTTATCACATTCAAACAACAGTTCCAAAAACTAACAAATAACACCTTTTCAACTATTAGAAGGCATAACAACTACAAACTCGGACAAATCTATGAAATAAAAACACCTGAAACAACTTTTAATGCAGAATTAGTTAAAAAAGAACATAAAACACTAAAAGAGATTGAAACACTCTTTTTAATGATAGATACCGACACAGACAATAGAGAAGAAGCAATTACACTCTTAAACAGTTTTTACAAGAAACCAATAAAATGGAATGATGAATTAGTTATCTTATTCTTTGAGCGTGTTAATAGCCATAGAGTTGATTATAAGAGTGAGGAACGGTGCAAATGTCCTGAATGTTTATAGGACATTATTATTTATTTTTTTTGGTGGTAACATGAACGAAGTCATAAAATTAGCATTAACTGAACGCCTTGAGGAATATAGAGAAGACGGCGATTTAGATAAGATTTTAGAGCATATTGGGGCTATTTGCTTATTAGGTGATTAAATGCGTGAAATAAAATTTAGGGCTTATGATACTGTTAAAAAGGTAATGTTCCAAGTTACAGATTTAGAATTTAGCTGGCAAACTGGAGAATTAACACACATCTGTGGAACATTAGATGATGAATGTGGATGGGAATGGCTTAAAAAATATTTGGAAATAATGCAGTTTACAGGGCTTAAAGATAAGAACGGCGTTGAAATCTACGAAGGAGATATTCTAAAATGTCATGATTTATTATTTAAAGTCCAGTATGAATATTGTGAATTTTGTGTAGAGTGCATAACTCCTAAAACTTACTCAAAACCATATCTATACGGATTTAGAAATCATTGTGAAGTTATAGGCAACATTCACGAAAATCCAGAACTTTTAGAGGAATAAAAATGAAATTCAGCACCAGAGGATTAAAGCCAGAATACTTTTTAAAAAGAACATCAACAACCCATTTAAAATATGAAGAAGGATTGGAACAGTACGAAGAAGCAGAACCATTAAAAAGTGTGTAGGCGTTAGTCCCTGGAGATGCTTTGATTTTATTAGATTATATTGAAGATAAGCCAGTATTTATAAAAATTTATTTTTTAGTTTAAGAAGAAGGTGAATGATTTGGAAGAAGGTATATTAAAACAGCCCAAACAGCAAATAGACTTATTTGAGTATATAATAACTGCTGAAAAGAAAGGGAAAAATTATCATTACACCCTGGAAAAAGAAGGGCGTAAACTATTCCAATATATGCATAAAGAATCTCCAGGAATGCTTAACCCTACCAGCCAAGTTGTAAGAGGGATAGTTAAAAAGTTATCTGGAACTGTAACAATCAGATCTGAAAAAGAAGATATGGAAATTAAATTATCTAATGATAAAATATTAGATAAATTAATGCAGAAATTAATTTGGCTTGATGAACTGTTAATAACCTATGAAGAGAACAAAGAACAGTTTAAATATGATATAATTGCAGAAGAACATGAAAAACGATTAGATATTTTATCAGAACAATCAGATGAGTTTTTTGAGTTCCTTGAAGAACATAATATTAGTTTAATGGATTTTGTTTGGTTTTGTAGTGAGTGGCTTTCAGGTGGTGAAAGTAAAAACACTATAACTGGATTATTCTGCCATCTATCAACTTATTTTAAAATAAAACCTGTATGGTTTTTTGCTCTTGGAAAAGCTGGTGAAGGTAAAAGTGTTATTGATGAAGCTTCTTTAAGTTTAATGCCAAATGAAGCCATATTAAATGGGAGAGTATCTGAAAAGGCTTTGTACCGTAAAAGCCAGAAATACGGGTCTAATTATATTGACGGTAAAATTTTAACAATGAAAGATATGGGTGGAAAACAGGATATTGAGAAATGGAGCGAAACAATTGACCGATATAAAGAGCTTACAACTGAAGGAAAAGCAGAATTTGAAGTTGTTGGTGAGGGGATTGATGAAGAAACAGGTGAAAGGGCTATATTATTATTTGTATTATCAGGACATCCGAGCGTATGTTTAACCACAGTTAATTCAGAATCATTTGACGACCAGATCATGAGTAGAGGAGTTAATGTCAGTCCAGTTGCTACTAATGAAGAAGTGCGTAAATTCCATTATTACAATAAAGGGAAAATCAAAAAGCAGAGAGAATTTATCATTGAAAATTATATCCCAAAATTACACGCTTACATTAATTATATTAAAGAGTTTTATGAAGGTATTGAGATTATTAATCCTTATTGGACTTGTTTAGAGTCATGGTTTAGAAAATCAGAATATTATAAAAGGGCTTTAACTTTATATCCAAGTCTTGTTGAAACTGTATGTCTTTTGAATCATAGTTTTAGGGAAACTATAAATGTTGGAGATGATTTGTATCTTGTAGCTACAAAAGAGGATAATCAAATTATTGCAGATTTGTTTAATCCAAGTCAAGGGATTAGTGAACCTGCTACGAGGATTTTTAATTTAATTTTGAAATGGTATGATACTTTTGATCCTGATGAATTAACAGAATATCAATCCGGGGAGTTGAGGATAAGGGAATGTAAATCTATTTTTAGTGTTGGTGAAATTAGGCATAGAGCAGGTAGGGTAAAATCATTAAAAGGATTACCTTATGGGGATATTATGGCTTCTCTTGTTAATCATGGGTTAATTGAAGCTGTTGATAAAGAAAAGAGGAGCAACAAAAATATTTATGTCCTTGCACATCATGAACCTCTTGAGCATAGTGCCATTGAGTTTGATGAAAAGAAGATCTTCAAATATATTCAAGATTTGGAATGGATGTATGGAGTGTCCCGCACCCACTTGAAAAAATTGATTGATCAAGAAAATAGCAAAAAAGACAGTGAAAGCGTTAAAAGTGATTTGAAGCTCCCTCCTTGGAAATCCTCAAGGCCGGATCAAGGCCGCTCAAGGCCACTTGAGGCCGCAACTGTGGAAACTCAAGGCCGCTCAAGGCCGCAAAGTGATATGTCAAGGCCGCTCAAGGCCGCTAATTCCACAAAAAATGAACAAAAACCCATGACAATTAATGATAAATCAGAAGATGAAAAACTAATCGACAGCATGACTGAAAAATGGGAGGCATTCCAATGATTCCAGAATGCCTTAAAATTTATCTCAAAAACACCAAGCCCGGAGATCGTAACAATAATTTATTCACTTGCATGAAGCACATCAAACGATTAAACCCTAATTATTCACTTGAAACCATATATCAAACAGCACTAATTTTAAATGATGAACTTAAAGAGCCTTTAAATAAAAGAGAAACCCGAGCAATCAGCAAGAGCATAGATAAAAATGATTATAAATCATCATGCTATCCTTTTAAACATTATTGCAGTCCCGGGATAAGATGCCCGTTAAAC
>JAEYSH010000066.1 GCA_023434825.1 Methanobacteriota archaeon
GTAAAGTAACTGAATACACTTACGACTTAGTTGTATTAAGTGTAGGACTTGAACACTCTGCAGGATCTGACGACTTAAGACAAATCTTAGGTGTTTCCAAATCTGCAGACGGATTCTACATGGAAGCTCACCCTAAACTCAGACCTGTTGACACCTTAACTGACGGTGTTTACATTGCTGGTGTAGCTCAAGGTCCTAAAGATATTCCTGACTCTGTAGCTCAAGCATCAGGTGCAGCAGCAAGAGCAGCTATCCCTATGGTTAAAGGTGAAGTGGAAATTGAACCAATCGTTGCAGTTACAGATGAAGATGTCTGTGGTGGATGTGCAGTTTGTATTGAACTATGCCCATACGGTGCACTATCCAGAGAAGAAGGTCATGCAGACGTTAACATAGCTCTATGTCACGGATGTGGAACTTGTGTTGCAGCATGTCCATCTGGAGCAATGGACCAGAGTCACTTCAAAACAAACCAGATTATGGCACAAATTGAAGCTGCTCTAAACGAACCATCATCCAAATAAGTGAGGTTTAAACCCTTACTATTTTTTATTTTTATTTTAATCAAATTTTGCTATTTTTGAATTAATTTTAGGTTATTAAAAAAAATTAAGAATTTTTTAGTTTTTAAAATCACTTTAAAGATGAAAGTGCGTTCAACATTAATGGTAAAACCACAATTAACAATATTAGTGTCATTAATGGCCTTAAAATGTTTATCTTATTCTTAGCACCTTCTATAAATGCTGAATAAACATGATTTATAGAATTAACAACCAAAAATATCAATAATATGATCATCACTGCCGCTTCAGCATATATGCCCCAATTAAGGAAGTAAACAATTAATGCAGTTATTGCTATTGCAATAAGATTAATTCCAGATTGTCTTTTAAATCCACTTTCACTCATATAACCTGAATATTCAGATGATGATTCTCCAAAAAATAGATTAATACCAGTTAAACCAGCAAGTGAAACAGTAACCCATACAAACATAATGCTAAATTGCTGTTGAGGTGTATTTCCAAAATAAAAAGCTAAAAAAATCCCAATAAATACACCAATCCACCTCAAAATCTCAAATATCTTTGTTCTTTTTAAAAATTCCATTCAAACCCCCTCTTTAGAACACTATATAAAATTGTTTATTAAATTTAACATAAATAATATTAGGTGAATTTTATGTCCAATGAGTTAGGGGAAAAACTAAAAGAACTTCTAAAGTTAGAAAATGAACCAGTGGCCATAAAATGGTCTGTTAAAGAACCAAGAAATATTGAAAAAGAAAAGGGAACATCAAGATTCTGTACTAAGCTAACAAAAACATAGTTTTTGTGCTCCAAACAGAAGTGTTTGAGAGCTTGAAAAAGCAATGAAAGGAGAAATATTTTACGCCACTGCCGAAGAAGAAGAATGTATGGGTGGTGCAAGATATTCTGGGCTTAAAGATAAGTGCGAATTTCCAGCGAATATGCAAAGTGGTTCATTTTTAGTTCCCATGGGCGTTTATAAGGATATTCCTGCTGTTCAACGTTCATGGAAAAATAATATGAACATAGAACCGGGAATATTTCATGCAGTGATGTTTGCTCCACTTAATAAAGCAGATTTCGACCCGGACGTAATTTTTATTATATGTAAAGCTATACAGGGAATGGAAATATTACACGCAAATGCCTATGATTCCGGAGCTCATGGAATAGGCGCAGATTCTGGACCTATATGCAGTTCAATGGCTGCTATCCCTTATTTAACTGGAAAAGTAACGTATGGTTTTGGTGATGTTGGAGCGCGTAACAACATGAATGTAAATCCGGAAGATGTAATGGTGAGCATTCCTGCAAGTGAATTATCAAGAATAGTTTCTAATTTGGAAGAAATGAGAACAAAAAGGATGTTTAAAGAACAATAAATATAATTTTATTTTTTTAAAAATTTTCTCAATAAAGTTTCAAAATTATTGAAAATTAACGAATAATGTCCTACTTTTTTAAAGTATTTATAGTGATTTATTTTATACATAGTTATATAATCCTGATCTGAGTTACTTTTTATTCGGAGGATAATCAATGTTTGAAAATGAAAAATATGCTTTGGAAATCAAAGAATTAACTAAAGAACACCATAACTGGATGGAAAATAGTATAAATTTAATTGCAAGTGAAAATATTACAAGTACAAGAGTAAGAGAAGCACTGGCTTCTGATTTATCCCATAGATATGCAGAAGGTCTTCCAGGTGAAAGGCTCTATGAAGGCTGTGAATATATTGATACAATTGAAAATATGGCCATTGACCTCTCAAAAAAATTATTTAATGCAGAACATGCTAATGTACAACCAAATTCAGGAGTTGTTGCAAATTTAGCATCATTCTTTGCTCTTACAAAACCAAATGATCTATTAATGGCATTAAATGTTCCTGTTGGAGGACATATAAGCCACGCTGAAGTTAGTGCAGCAGGTATAAGAAGTTTAAGGATTTTATCACATCCATTTGACAGCGAAAAGATGAACATTGACGCCGATGCAATGCAGAAAGAAATTATCAAAAATAAACCTAAAGTTGTTCTTCTTGGCGGAAGTTTGTTCTTATTCCCTCACCCAGTAAAAGAAGCAAGGGAAGCAGCAGACGAAGTAGGGGCAAAAGTCATGTACGACGGTGCTCATGTTCTAGGATTAATTGCTGGTGGAAAATTCCAGGATCCTCTTAAAGAAGGGGCAGATATTCTCGCAGGTAGTACACACAAGACATTTCCAGGCCCTCAAGGAGGTATGATCCTCTGTAAAGAAGACATTAAAAAAGAAATAGACGATGCAGTCTTCCCTGGTGTTGTAAGTAACCATCACCTTCACCACGTTGCAGCTTTAGGAATATCTTTAGCAGAAATGCTTGAATTTGGTGCAGATTATGCTGATCAAATTGTTAAAAACGCTAAAGCGCTTGCTCAAAGTCTCTATGAGCTTGGTTTTGATGTTCTATGTGAAGATCAAGGATTTACAGAATCTCACCAGGTTGCTTTTGATGTTAAAAAGATATACAGCGCTGCTAAAATGGCAAAAGATATGGAAGCAAATAATATCATCTTAAATAAGAATCTTCTCCCATGGGATGACCGTAAACGAACAGATGATCCTTCAGGAATAAGGGTAGGAACTCAAGAAATTACCCGAAGAGGATTAAAAGAAGCTCAAATGCAAGAAGTTGCAGAATTCATTAAAAAAGTTGCAATGGACGGTAAAAACGTTAAAAATGAAGTTGCAGAATTTATGAGCCAGTATACAAAGGTTCATTATGCCTTTGAAGAAACTGAAGCTTACAGATACATTGAATTCTAACATTTTTTCTTTTTTTCTTTTAATTTTCTAATTTTATAAATATCAGTTATTCTATATAATATTCCAAAAACTTTCAATACTCAATTTAATAATAAATTCTTATTTTTCAAGAGGAGATCAAATGAAAATAGGTTTTGGAATTACTGGAGCAGGACATTTACTTTCTGATAGCGTGGAATTACTGGAAAAATTAATGGCCAAACATGATGTTACTGTTTTACTTTCAGCCGCTGGACAAGAAGTTCTTAAAATGTATGGGCTTTTTGAAAGAGTAGAAACTATAACTGGCGGATATTATAACGAATTAGTTTTAGAAAAAGAGCAAAAATTTAGTTATCCAATTACCGGACGTTTTTCTCTGGGAAAATATGATCTACTTATTATTTCTCCAGCAACATCCAACACAATTGGAAAAATTGTTAATGGAATTGCTGATACTCTAATTACAAATGCAGTTGCACAATCCGGTAAAGGAGGAGTAAAGACCATTATAATCCCTGTTGACCTCGAATCAGGTGATGTTGAAACTGTTTTACCTTCAAAACTTGAACTGGACTTATGTCAAAAATGTGAAGTTTGCGATTCAGCAGCCGCATGTCCGGGAGATGCCATAACTCCAGGAGTGGAAATAGATCTCCTCAAATGCGTTGGATGCGGGGCTTGTGCAGAAACATGTACATTTTCTGCTATTTCTGCTGGAAAAATAATTACTATCCATATGAGGGAAATCGATATTAAAAACACTGAAAAGCTCTATGATTTTGAAGGTATTGAAATATTAGGACACCCTTCCGAATTTAAAGATATTTAACATCTAAAAGGTGGACAAATGGTAGATAAAGATCCACTTAAAAAATATAAAGAAAAAAGGGACTTTAAAAATACACCTGAACCTATTTCGAGCAAGAAAACACATTCTGAATCTCCAAGATTTGTAATTCAAAAACATGATGCCAGTAGGCTCCATTACGATTTCAGATTAGAAGTAAATGGAGTTTTAAAATCATGGGCAATACCTAAAGGCCCATCAACAGATCCAAAGCAGAGACGCCTTGCAATACCAACAGAAGACCACCCAGTTGATTATATTGACTTTGAAGGAGTAATTCCTGAAGGAAATTATGGAGCAGGGACTGTAATTGTCTGGGATACCGGTACTTACGAGAACATGAAAATAAAAAATAAAGAAACTGTTCCCATGGAAAAGACCATAGAAGAGGGCCATGTAGATATAAAACTTGAAGGGAAAAAACTTAAAGGCAGCCATGCCCTTATACGCACAGGAAAAGAAGGGAAAAAATTCTGGCTCTTTTTAAAGAAAAAAGATAATGAAGCAGATTCTGAACATGATATTTTAATTGAAAGGCCAGAATCAGTTCTAAGTGGACGAACTCTTGAAGAGATTTCAGATTTAATGAACTAAAAAATGAATAAGTTATTTAAAGTTCTTAATACAAAAATATAGTTAGGAGGTAGTACATGGCCGAAGATGAAAAAAGAGATTTGAACTATCTTGTAGGTGAACTTAAAAATGGTGATTGGAGAAGAAAAGAAGATGCAGCCGAACTTTTAGCCGAATTAGCTGATCCTGAAGCTGTAGATCCTCTAATTGAGGCTTTAAAGGACGAAGATTGTCACGTTAGAGAAGCATCTGCCCTTGCACTTGGTATTTTTGATGATAAAAAAATAGTTGAACCATTAATTGAAACATTAAAAGATGATAAGGCAAGCGTTAGATATGCTGCAGCAGTAGGGCTTTCTGGCGCTGGAGATGATAGAGCAATAGAACCACTTCAAAAAGCAACCAGTGATGATAACAAAACAGTACAAAAAGTTGCTGAAATGGCTTTAAATTCCATAAAAGAAAGACAGTGATTTCATAACAGTTTTTTCTTTATATTACCATTTTAAATTAATTTAAGCCCTTTCACATGTAAAATCTAATTCATCTCCAATTTCTGTTTTTGAAGACTTAATTGTACCTTTTTCCATTTCAATAACATACATAGCGGGTTTTTTAGGAGTATAAGTTTTCCATGGATCAATTGAAACAATATCAACCACTTTTTTATTAGAATCAGCGAAAATTATGTCCAGAGGAAATCTTACAAAGAACATATGGATTGCAGAACCACTTCGACTTCTTGTATTTGGAAGTTTTAAAATTAGTCCTCTTTCAAGCTTATTTTTAAACATTGTTCCCCTTAATCTTGAAAAAAATGTGTCTACAATATCGCTTTCGCCAACTTGCGTTCCTTTAGTAACATTTAATACCATGACTTTCATAAACACTCCTCAACATAAAAATTATAAACTAAAAATCAACATTTTTACTATTTTACTTTCATAATTATTTTTTATCTACATTCTTTAATTAAGATGACTTTATCTATTTTATATGTAAATACATTTAAATATCTTAAAAAATAACAAAAAATGGATCAATAGTTTACTTAAATTTACGTTTTTTATGACTTATTTGGGTATGCAAAATTGGAGGCTATTTATGAAAAAAAATATTTTTGTGGAAAAGCTCATTCAAAAACCAATTGAAGAAAAGGAAGTAGAAGTAGTAGAAAGAAAGGGAATAGGACACCCTGATAGTATCAGTGATGGAATAGCCGAAAGTGTAAGTAGAGCTTTATGCAATGCTTATCTTGATAGATTTGGAGAAATAATGCACCACAACACTGATGAAGTCCAGATTACTGCCGGAGAGTCAAACCCAGTCTTTGGCGGCGGCGAAATAATGAAGCCAATTGATATTCTCTTAACCGGTAGGGGAATTTCTGAAGTTCATGAAGAAATTCATGGAAAATTAGAAATCAAGAAAATGGGACTGGACAGAATAGCAATCAGTGCTGCAAAAGAATATTTAAAGGAAAATATTATAAATCTTGATGTTGAAACCGCTACTGTTGTAGAATGTAAGATTGGACATGGTTCCGGTGATTTAACAGATGTATTTAGAAGAAAAGGAGGAGCTCCTTCATCAAACGACACATCATTCGGAGTAGGTTACGCTCCATTTTCAGAAACTGAAAATATTGTTCTTTCAACAGAAAATCTTCTTAACTCTAAAGACTTTAAAAAGAAGTATCCTGCTGTTGGAGAAGACATAAAAGTCATGGGACTTAGAGACGACAACAAGATTACCCTTACAGTAGCTTCTGCAATGGTATCAAAATATATTGACGGCCGTGACACTTACGTTAACTTAAAAGAAGAACTTAATGACATAATAACCAAATTAGCACAAGATCAAACCGAAAGAGAAGTTGAAGTATTCATTAATACAGCAGATAACCATTCATGCGATACTGAAGAAGGTTATTACCTCACAGTAACTGGTACATCAGCTGAAATGGGCGATGACGGTTCTGTAGGTCGTGGAAACCGTGCAAATGGTTTAATCACACCAAATAGGCCTATGTCAATGGAAGCTACTTCTGGAAAGAACCCAATAAATCACGTGGGTAAAATATACAACCTTTTATCTGCTAAAATAGCAAGCGATATAAGTGATAATGTTGAAGGAGTAAATGAAGTACAAATTATGCTTTTAAGTCAAATCGGAAAGCCAATTAACGATCCTAAAGCAGCGAGTGTTCAATTAATACTTGAAAATGGATACAAACTTGAATCTGTTAATAAAGAAGTAGAACAGATAGTTGACTCCTGGCTTGAAGATATTACAAGTATCACTGATATGCTTGTTGAAGGAAAAATTAAAACTTTCTAGTTTAAAATCTAATTTATAAGAAATATTGATAACAAGATATAAAAATTGTTATCAATTATTCTAATTTATTTTTACAGCATTATCTTTTTTATTTTAAGATTATATCCTTTTAAAATTAATATTTAAAAAATTAAGGTTTTTATTATATTTAACTAAATAAGTTTAAAATAACTATATTATCCACACCCCTAAGGATGTGGATAAATTACTCAGTTAATGGTTCCCCACTTAATCTTCCCATATAAGAGGGGCAATTCATCCTTTTTTTTATCTTATTAATAAGCTTTTCTAAATGTTTTTTTGATTATGATAAATAAAAATGCTTTCAATGTATTAGAAAAAATATTTTAATTTATTTAATAAGGGCATCCCCCCATTAGAGTTCAAACAAGAGGGTGAGCGAGGGAATGCCCTAAATTATTATATAATAATTAAAGAAATGTTATTTTTAAAAAAGCGTAGGTGTAGCATCCCCTCGGAGGCGATACTATCAGTAAAATAAAAAAGTATCGTTGTTATAGGGGATGCAATAAATGGTTGTATTAAAGGTATTTATATTCTTTTCTATTGAAGAAAAAAATTAATTTTTTATAGGATATTTTTTTATGCATTAACTTTTAAATATCCCGGAATCAGATATAGTTCAAGAATAAATTTATTAGTGCATAATGTAAGAAGATAAAATTAATTAGATTTAACTGTTTATTCTTGCATTTAACTTATAATTATCAAAATATCATGGAGAATAGAAATGCCAATAGAAGAGGTTCCACGATCATACGATACCAATAAAAAGGAGAAAAATATCCAGAAGTTCTGGGAAAATAATGATATTTACAACAAAACGAATAAATTAAGGGAAAATAGCCCTAAATTTTCATTTTTAGACGGTCCGCCATATTGTAGTGGGAGAATACATCTTGGTACTGCATGGAATAAAACAATAAAAGATACTTTCTTACGTTTTAAAAGTATGAGTGGTTTTAACCTCCGCAGGCAAGCGGGATGGGATACTCACGGACTTCCAATAGAGCATAAAGTTGAAGGCCTACTTGGATTAAAAAGTAAGAAGCAGATTGAAACTGAAATTGGAATAGCAAACTTTGTAGAACAATGTAAAGAATTTGCAATTGAAAACAAAGCAGTTATGACTGAACAATTTAAAATGCTTGGAATCTGGATGGACTGGGAAAACCCTTACGTTACATTTGACACCAAATACATGGAATCATGTTGGTGGACGCTGCAAAAGGCTCACGAAAAAGATCTTCTAATTAATGACCTCCGGGTTATAACCTGGTGTCCAAGATGCGAAACTGCACTAGCGCTTGCTGAAATTGATTATGAAGAAAAAGAAGATCCATCAATCTATGTAAAATTCCCATTAAAAGAATCAGAAAACAATGATGAATTTGTTTTAGTATGGACAACTACGCCATGGACACTTCCTGCAAACATGGCAGTATGTGTACACCCTGATTTTGATTATGCTTATGTTAAAATAAATAATGAAATTTATATAATGGCTGAAGCACTTGTTAGCTCACTATTTGAAGAACAAGATTATGAGATTGTTAAAGTGGTTAATGGATCTGATCTTGAAGGAATGGAATATATACATCCATTAACTGATGAAATACCTGTTCAAAAAGACTTTAAGCATAAAATATTGCCAGGAGATCACGTAACACTTACTGAAGGTACTGGTTGTGTTCATACAGCACCAGGACATGGTCCAGATGATTTTGAAATTGGTAAAAAATACGGCTTACCTATATTCTGCCCAGTTGATGAAGCTGGATTATTTAAAGATGAAGCAGGAAAATACAAAGGAGAGTTTGTTAAAGAAGCTGATCCTTACATAATAGCTGATTTAGATGTGCATGGACTTCTTTTAAAAGAAGATGTCATCAGCCACAGATACGGTTTCTGCTGGAGATGTAAAACTCCAATTATATACCTTGCAACACAGCAGTGGTTCCTTAAAGTCACTGAAATTAAAGATAAAATGCTCAGTGAATTAGATAAAGTTGAATGGGTTCCAGAATGGGCTGGTGAAAGTCGTTTCCGTGATTGGGTTGAAAATGCACGTGATTGGACCATTTCAAGACAGAGATACTGGGGAATTCCAATTCCTATCTGGAAATGTGAATCATGTGATGAAATTACCGTTATAGGCTCTATTGACGAATTAAAAGAACGTTCAGTTAAAGGAGAACTTGAAGGCGACTTTATACACAGACCTTACGTGGATGAAATCACAGTTGAGTGCCAGTGCGGCGGAGACATGAAACGTGTCCCTGATGTTTTAGATGTTTGGATAGACTCTGGAGTCGCTGGTTGGGCGGCATTACATTATCCACAGGAAAAAGAAATGTTTGATGAATGGTTTCCTTACGATTTCATAACTGAAGGACACGATCAGACCAGAGGATGGTTCTATTCACAATTAGGATGTGGAGTAATCGCTCTAGACCAAACACCATATAAAAGAGTTTTAATGCACGGTTTTACCCTTGATGAAGAGGGTAGAAAAATGAGTAAATCTCTGGGAAATGTTGTTGAACCAGATGAAGTTATAGCACAGTATGGAGCAGATATACTTAGATTCTATCTTTTATGGGGAAATAAACCGTGGGAAGACCTTAAATTTACATGGGATGAATTGAAAAACGTTGCCAAAATGTTTAATATTCTATGGAATGTTTACGTGTTTTCAACAACCTATATGGCCATAGACAACTTCAACCCAACATTATACACTGAAGATGATTTGAAACTTCGAGATGAGGATAGATGGATAACTTCAAGAATAAATTCACTTTCAAAAGAAGTTACAGAAGCTCTGGATTCATTATATCTCCACAAAGCCACAAGAGCAATAAATCATTTCATATTAGAAGATTTAAGCAGATGGTACGTTAGATTAATCAGAGGACGTACATGGGTAGAAAAAGAAGATCCAGATAAATTAGGAGCATACTACACATTATATAATGTTTTAAAACTTTTAATAAAAGTAATGGCACCTATAACCCCCCATATAACCGAAGAAATCTACCAGAACCTTGTTAAAGGTGTTGAAAAGGATGCTCCAGAAAGTATACACATGGAAGACTGGGAATTCAATGAAGACATTATTGACAATGAATTAGAAGAAAACATGGATATTGTAAGAGATATCATTGAAGCATGTGCAAGGGGAAGAGATGTCGCAAGATACAAATTAAGATGGCCAGTTAAAGAAATTGTAGTGGTTTCAGAAGATAAAAATGTTCTTAATGCTGTTGAATCCCTTAAAGCTGTGATAATGGAACAGGCTAATACAAAGAAAATAGAAGTCACTGATGAATTTGAAAATCTCAAAATCATTGCCAAACCAAACTTAAAGACACTTGGACCTAAACTTAGAGGAGACGCACCAAAAGTAATGCAAAATCTTGCTGCAGCAGATGGATCTCAAATAAAAGCTGATTTAGATAATGAAGGAATCTATAAAGTTGAACTGGAAGATAAAACAATAGAACTTGAAGAAAATGACATATTGTTTGAAACAGAACTTCCAGAAAATCTTGTAAGTGCAGATTTCAATTCAGGCAATGTATTTTTAGATACCGAACTTACAGAGGAAATATTATCTGAAGCAATGTCACGTGAACTTATAAGAAGGATTCAAGACATGCGTAAAGATTTAGATTTAGACGTAGAAGCCAATATCTTCGTATTTATTGAATGTGATGATGAACTTAAAGAATTAATTAGCCCATTTATTGACTTTATCTCTCATGAAGTAAGGGCTCATGAATTATCATTTGATTTCCAGGAAGGGGATTACACTAAGGATTGGAAAATTGAAGATGAGAATTTAAGGATTACAATTAACAAGACAGGATAATTATTAAAATTAAAAGTACGGCGTGATAAAATGACCTTAACTGATTCAGAACAGGAATATATTAAAAAAGAGCTTGGAAGAGAACCTAATGTATTGGAAGAGGGTATGCTGGACATAATGTTTTCAGAACACTGTTCTTATAAAAGCAGCCGCCCAATACTAAGTTTATTCCCTACAGAAGGTGAAAAAGTAATTTTAGGCCCTGGAGACGATGCAGGTATCGTTGAACTTACCGATGAACTTGCACTGGTTATTGGAATGGAAAGCCATAATCACCCTTCAGCAATTGAACCTTATGGAGGTGCTGGAACTGGTATTGGAGGAATAATACGTGATATTATTTCTATGGGTGCAATGCCTGTTGCATTACTTGATTCTCTAAGATTTGGACCTCTTGAAGACCAACGATCACGTTACATATTTGAATATGTCGTGAAAGGAATTTCAGACTATGGAAATAGAGTAGGAATCCCAACAGTAGGCGGGGAAGTTGAATTTGATGAAAACTTCAAATTTAATCCCCTAGTAAATGTAGTCTGTGCAGGTCTTGTTAAAAAAGAAGACATCGTAAGAGGTATCGCGCCAAATGTAGGAGATATATTTGTTTTAATGGGTGGAAGAACTGGTAGAGACGGTATCCACGGAGTTACATTTGCATCTGAAGAACTTACAACTGAATCAGAACTTGAAGATAGGCCTGCTGTTCAGGTAGGAGATCCTTTTACCAAAAAAACAGTTTTAGAAGCTACTCTTGAAGCTTTAGATAAAATTGATGTTGTCGGACTTAAAGATCTCGGTGGCGGAGGCCTAACATGTTGTGTTTCAGAAATGGCCGCTAAAGGTGGAAACGGAGCAGAAGTAGAGCTTACTGCAATTCCACTTAGGGAAGAAGGAATGACTCCATACGAAATTATGCTTTCTGAATCACAGGAAAGGATGGTTTTTGTAGTAAAACCTGAAGATGTAGATGCTTTAATGGAAATATTTGAAAAATACGAACTTCCACATGCAGTAATTGGTAAGGTAACTGATGAACAAAATTTAATCATTAATCAGGAAGGAAAACCTATAGCAGATGTTAAAACCTGTTTACTTGCAGATCCACCCGTAATTCAGAGAGACTCATGTAATCCTATAGAAGCTGGTTGTGGCCCTGATGAAACTGTTGAATATCAGGAATTGGAAGATATTGATCCTCAAGAAGCAATTCTTAAATTACTCTCATCTCCAAATATTGCAAGCAAAAAATGGGTTTACAGACAATACGATCATGAAGTGCAGATAAGAACTGCAGTTAAACCTGGTGATGATGCAGCAGTACTGCGTATTGATGATGAAAAGGCTATTGCCTTAACATCAGATTGTAACAGTATACACACCAAGCTTGATCCATATCACGGAGGAGCTGGAGCTGTTGCTGAAGCATTTAGAAATGTGGTTTCAATGGGTGCAGAACCTATTTGTATAGTTGATTGTCTTAACTTTGGAAATCCAGAAAAGCCACATGTTTTCTGGCAGTTTAAAGAATGTATAAAAGGAATGTCTGATATTGCTACTAAATTTAATACTCCAGTTATAAGCGGTAACGTAAGCTTTTATAACGAAACTGAAGGCGTAACCGTAAATCCTTCACCAGTAGTTGGTGTTGCGGGCTTAATGGACATAAAAGATATCAGAACTATGGATTTCAAAAATGAAGCGGACAAAATAATCCTCATTGGAGAAACAAAGTCAGAATTAGACGGATCAGAATACCATAAAGCTATTCATGGTGTTGTTCAGGGAAAACCTCCAGTGGTTAATATGGATGCTGAATTTGCATCTGCAAGTGCAGTTTTAGAACTGATTCGCAATGATGTAGAAGGAGCAGTTACAGCAGTTCATGATTGTTCAATGGGAGGATTAGGAATTGCAATAGCAGAAATGGCCATTTCAGGTGGAATTGGAGCTAACGTAGATACTTCCAGTGCTCCTAAAGAAAGTGATGAAATGAATGTATCTGAAATATTATTTTCAGAGTCCAATGCAAGATTTGTAATCACTGTTAAAAGTGAAAATGCAGATGAACTTTTAGCTAAAATTGATGCTCCAGCTGCAATCATTGGTGAAGTTAAAGGGGATAGCTTAACTATTAATCAAAATACTGTGAATATAAGCATTGATGAACTCAAAGGATCATATTACGGAGTAATTGAAAAATTTATGGCATAAATAGTTAAATGACGGCCTGATGATATGAATAAAGAGTATATTAGACAGTTAATTCATGCATCAGGTATTTTTATCGTTTTTTTAAGTTGGTATGTCACCCCAACCATCTTGATTATTATATGCATAGCTCTGGTTTTGTTTGTTGAAATGCTTTTTAGAATTGATAGATATCGCCATATACCTTTCTTTTCACTTTTTTTAGATAAATGCAAAAGAAAAGATGACGAAAAAGGATTTGTATATTTCTTCCTTGGAATTATAATTACTATCTATATTTTCCAGTTCAACATGGCCATTGCAAACGCAGCGATAATTATCCTCCTTTTTGGAGATTCTGCCTCAACAATCTTTGGAAAAAAATATGGAAAAACACATTTACCATTTAATAAGCAAAAAACAGTTGTTGGAACACTGGCCTTTTTTGTAGTGGCGCTTATTGGAGCATGGACTCAAGTTCCATTTGTTCCAGCAATATTTGGATCACTATTTGGAGCATTAACGGAAGCTTACAGTCCTGTAGACGACAATATTCCAATCCCATTGGTTTCTGCATTTGCAATGAGCATTGTAATTTACTTTATATAATATAATGTTCAAATTAAGTTAATTAATCTAGAAAATAAAATGGTGAAATTTTGCGCTTAAATAAACTTAATATCATTGGAATCCTAATGATTCTCTTTGCAATATTCATATATGCTACCAATATACTCGATCACATAATTTTGAGCATTACTTATCCTTTTCTGGAAGGTTCATCTGAAGGTAAATCTGTAATTCTTTTTGCAGTTATGGGGAGTATATTGCTTTTATACCCTTTATTCCGGCAAGAGGGATTCATAGGAAAGAATATTAACAAAAAATTCCCCGAGTTAAGTTTCGATAGTCAAAAATATCTAAAAATAGCCATTTTAATCCTATTCATAACCTATTTATTCGGGATATTCCTTGAAATATTTATAAGAGTTAAATTTGGAGTTTCGCTGTTTACTACATTTGTTTCATATGGTGACAGCATAAGTTCAACCAGTATAACCCACAGCCATATGCTTAAATCCATTTTAGGTTCTTTTATTGAGTTTTTAGGAATTCATGTCCCATCACATATAAATACAGGCGTTTCACTGGCACAGTACTTCTCCCCCGTTGCATTTATTATTTTTATTAGTCTGCCCCTTGTCTATTTAGCTGGTTTAATCTCTTTAAGCCGTAGGAATGATATTTATAAAATCATACTTGCCTTTGGAGTTACTATTTCTTTAATTGGAATGATGGATGGAGGATTATTTTCAACACCCGCCCTTTTTGGCCTATTAATTCTTTTATCTGTTTATTACATGAAAAAACCATTTTCACTTAAATATTTATCAAAACCATTTTTAATTGTGCTATTTCTGGTTATTTTAAGGCTTTCTATTGGCTTTTTAGGAACAAACACAGCATATCACGAAGTAACCATTATCAACCCTTCAGATAACATAAATCTCAACGGTTATGATG
>JAEYSH010000069.1 GCA_023434825.1 Methanobacteriota archaeon
GTATAGATCTCTTTGATACTTTTTTCAATTAAACCCATTTGCAAATCTTTTCTCTGTTTATACGCTGCAAGATTGGCATATTTTAATATTAGATCAATAACGTTTCCTAGATTGTCTTTTATAACAGCGCTAACGATTACTCCTTCTTGCATGTACTCAAAAAATCGATAATCTAACTCTATTAATGGTCCATATTCTTCTGATTCAATTCTGGAATTATCTATGTCATTTAATTCTGGTTTTCGATCCATAGCGAAAAATTCACTCCATTGATCCTTTTTAAGGTATTAATAAGTTCTAAAGAATATTATAATAAATTATATTATGTCATCTTAATAATAAATAAATTTTCTTTAATAACAAAAATGGAATTAAATCTCTTCTTTTTATTAAATAAATTAAATGAGATAAAAGATTATTTCTAAATGGAAAATTGAAATTATATCAAATTAAAAAAATAAGTTATACATTATTTAAAAAAAGGAATTATTCATTTTCAAACATTATAAAGCCGGTTTTCAGGCCTTTAATTTCATCATCAGTTAATCTTCTGCTTGATGCATCTTCATGAATTATAGTACTGTGCCCAAATGGGTCTTCAATTATAATCTCTACTTCCCTTGCACCGTTTTTAACTTTTTCTATTTCATCAAGTAATATACGGCCATTATTTTTTGATTCATCATCTTCTACAAATCTTATGGCAGTATTTACTGCATCTTCAAATCTATTTAGTATTCCTTCTATATTGGAAACATATCCCTGGCATTTGGATCCAGGTTCCACTTTTAAACCCAATTCAGGTATACTAACGGTTGCAGTTTGTGATTTAACTACTCTTGCATTTAAATTGCCTTTTTTAATCAACATAGAAAATCTTACAGGCTCTTTTTGCTCAAGACATATAGTATCAGAATGTTTATATCCACATTCAGAGCATAAAATTGTTGATTCCATTATTTCCCCAAAATAAGGAATATTTTCAGTTTTTGAGGTAAATTCTACCGTTTGTTTTGCCCTGCATACTGGACAATCTCCTTTCATATCATTCAACGTCATTTACTCCTTTTATTTATATTTTAAAATTAAAAATAATAAAAGTAGATCAAAAATTATCTATCTTTTAGTACAAACCCTTTTTTATCCAGCTCGTTAATCATTTCTTTAAGGCTCTTCTCGTCTGGAGCACATAATTTATGGCCGTGAACATTATCGGATAATTCATATAGCTTTTCTAAATCTTTTTTTCGATCAGCATTAGTAGATATGTTATTTAAAAAGCGTTTAACTTCTTCTGGATCCGATATATTTACTTTTCTTGTTACTGGCTCTCTAAAACCGCGTAAATAGTATGAAATATCTACCATTCTACCACCATACTTTAATATGGTTTCCATAACTGAACTAATTTCTTCAACGTTATTATGTAAAATAACAGTGTCACATATCTTTCTTATTACAGTAAGCATTCTTTTAACTGTATTATCAATATCTAAGTTATTTACAACGCTTATATCATGCTCTTTGGCACTATTAACCAAAACATCATTGATCATACGATTTTCTTTGAAATATTCAAGATGTTTGCCGCCTCTTTTTATCTTCATCGCTCTTTTGACAAATCTTTCCTTGTGAATTTCTTCATCTGTGGTTAATACAAAGAAATGGAGGGATGCATCTTTTTCAAACTGTTTCGTATTAATAAGACCTGGAACAAGGTGAACTCCTTCAATCACGATATCGTCAAAATCATCAACTGCTCTTCTTATGACTTTTTCAATTGCTGGAATTACAAAAGAAGCATGTTCCTCAAAACCTGCACTTATCAGGCTTTTATCATCATCATACCTTTCTTTATCTCGAATGGTAACATAAGCATCAAAAGAAGATTTATGAAGTGCGGGGGCAAATTCGGGTCCTATAACTCCTCTAACTATTTCTCTAATAAAATCAGATTCTATTAAGTGTTTAATTCCCAGTGTTTTAGCTAACTCTGAAGCTATTGTCGACTTACCAATCCCAGAAGCACTTCCAATTAAAATTACATAAGGTTTTCTTAACATTTTATTCTCCTGAAATAAAATTAATTAATTAAAAGGGTTGTGCTAATCATTGACATAGTTCTATGTTAAAATTATATGATTTAGTATTATGATCATTATTGATATTATACCCTTTTATTTGAATCTATCCCAGGAAGTCAACTACACGTTCTGCACTTCTTCTCATTTCAATTCTAATTAAACCAAGATTAATATCAATATCAGTAATAACTACTAAAATACCTTCCCCGGCATCAATCATTAAAGTTTTACCTTTATTTCCTTCAATCATTACTTGTTGTAATGGGTCATGTTTCATTTCTTCAGCTGATCTTTCTGCTGTACCAAAAACTGCTGATGACATCGCTGCTACAAGTTCTGAATCAATATCTCCCGGAACTTCAGCTTCAATAATCAAACCATCTTTTCCTACAACTAAAGAACCGTTTACCCCGTTTATTCTGCCCAAATCTTTAAGTACTCTTTCTATCATTTTATGCCTCCAGTAGACTGAGTAAGATACCTAAAATATATATCTTAAAGTATATATCTTGGTTTAACATTTATTAAATAAATAGGTAATGCAAATTCTCACTAATTTAGAGAATTGTTAACTAGGAGTGATTATTCTGTATGATGTAACTTCTGTCAATGAACTTCAAAAACTCAACCCATTCATAGTAGTTGGATGCGGTGGCGGAGGAGAAAAATTCGCTAATTTTGAAGGAATTGAAACTGTTGGTTTTATTGATGATAATATTGAAAAACAGGGAAAGAAATTTTGTGGAAATATAGTATCTTCAAATTTAAACGATTTAATTAAAAAATCTAATGCAAATAGTGTAGCAATAATGCTTCCAATAGGTGCTGAAGGGGCAGCACTTAAATATGCAGTACAAGCAGTTGATAATGGGAAAAATGTGGTAGTTTCATTCAGATCATTATCACTAATGGAAAATACATCATTGGTTAAGTTTGCAGAATCTAAAGGGGTTGTTTTAAAGGAAATTAGTCCTCGTTTAGACAATATTCGGAAAATATTTGGAACCGCTCCTCCTCAATGTACTGAAGTACTTCCTAAAATGTTTTATAAGCCTAAGGCTCCGGTTGTTTTTATTGGGGGAACTTCACAAGAATGTGGAAAACGAACAACGACCCGAGTTCTTGGAGAAACTGCAGAAAATAGAGGTTTAAAAGCTGCTGTGATATCTACTGATGAAATGGGTATTGAAGGTGTAGATATAAATTTCAGAGCCGGAAGCCTTTCAGTAATGGACATAGCGGCTGCAGTGATGGGTTCAATGAAGTATATTGAAGAAAAGAAAAATCCAGATATTATATTTGTTGAGGGACAATCAAGCTTAACTGAAAAAGGAAATCCTCACCCAAGAGGGCTTTCTGGAGCAATAATGATAGGCGCTATGCCTGATGCAACAGTTGTTTGTCACAGACCTAACCATCCGTTTAGGGAACCGCGCGGAATAAAAGAAGAAGTAAAGGCAATTGAAGCACTTGAGCCAACAAAAGTTGTTGGTATATCCTTAAATATGAGGAATGTTACTGACAAAAAGGATATATTGGAGTATGAGGAAAGATACAAATTGCCAGCAGTAGATATTAAAAATGGTGGAGCATCAAAATTACTTGATGCAATAATTAATCATTTAGGTTTAGATTAACTTTATCTGATATTATGCGCCATTATAATATTATAAAGGGGAATTTAAATGAAAGATGTCATGGATTATATAAAGAAAAATCTGGGAATGGAAGAAGAAGGATCATCAGAAGAAGATAAAGAACCAATAATAGTTCCTGAACATTCTTTTTATGAAATAATACTGATGAAAGCCCATACTATCCCCGATGTTGAAGATGCATTGAGTCAAATTAAAGAGGAAAAAAATCCAATCATATTAGATATGAGCTTTATAGATGATAGTCCAGACGATTTCAAGATGGTTGGCGAAAAATTAAAGGAATTTCGAGATACCATAGGTGGCGAAGCTATTTTACTATGTAAAAATGGGAAAAATGTAGTAATTATCACACCGCCAGAAATCAAGCTTGTTAGAAAGTAATTTTAATACGACAATTGAACATAAATCAGAATAAAATAGAAAAATTAAATAGTATCTGATTTCAAATGGGATTACATCTACTATAAAATAATTTGAGGTATGAAAAATGGAGTTACCAATTACCAGGCCCTCGCAAATGTCTTATGCTGACGAAATAGATTTTAATGAACTTTTAGAAAGATTAGAATCGGAACGATTTAATGGATTTGTTAGGGTAACTTCCAGGTCATCAGAAGGTTATATTCTTTTTAATAATGGTAAAAAGGCAGCTGCATCTTTTGACGATTATTCGGGGATTGAAGCAGTTGAAGAAATGAAATCCATAGTAGATGATAATAGAACTTTAATAGAAATTTTTGATCTTAAAAAAACTCAAATGAAATATCTATTGGATCTTAACAAAGCATTTATCATATCATCAGAACATGAAATTCCACAAATTATTGAAGAGCTCAAGAAAGATAAAAAACCTGATGAAATTGAAGAAGAGCCTCAAGTTAAAGAAATTGAAATTTCTGAACCACAAAAAGTAATGGAACCTGAAGTAAAAGAAACTGAGATCAAAGAACCGCCAGTAATACAGGAAAATGAAGAAGTAGATATAATTGAGGATAAACCGGTTCCTAAAAAAGAAACAGAAAATAATGAAGTAAAAGAAAAACTTAAGGCAATATCTCGTGGAGATAATAACGATTCTATTGATATTAGTTCTCATGATGATAATTTAGTAAAAGAAAATACAGAACCAGAACCTTCAAATCCTGTTGAAACCAAAGAAGAAATGAAATCTACGCCAGTTGAAAAAGTTCCAGAACAGAATATTGATGAACCAGAATATCAGGTAGAAAATGAATTTGTGGAACCTGGAGTGGAAGCTGAAACTGTAGATAGAGAAGAGCTCATGAAAAAATATGGTTTAAAGGATGTCGCTGAAGAAGAAGTAGATAATATCCTTGAAACATATAAAGGTGGAACAATAAGTGATGATGATGTTGAAAAGATTGAATTAACGCTCATGAACAAAGTTAAAAAGTCAATACTTGGAATTCCAAAAATTAAAGGCACTGAAGTAATGGTATTTTTAGACAATACTGGTGAACTTTCTGGAAATATAAATATAATTACTGAATATGAAAGTAAAGGATTAATTTCCCGAATTATGGGAGAATCAAGAGATCTTGAGAATCTAAAAAGACAGATTATAAATATTACTCAAATCGAAATAAAAAAGAGTTTTAGAGGATATCCTGAGATTGTGGATGACTTTGAAATTAATGTAGAGATCAGCTAGGAGGTATCAAATGACAAGAGTTATTACTGTAGCCTCAGGAAAAGGCGGAGTTGGAAAAACAACAATAACAGCAAATTTGGGCGTTGCTTTATCTACTTATGGAGAAGAAACCATAGTGCTTGATGCAGATGTTGCAATGGCAAATTTGGAGCTTATTTTAGGTATGGAAGGAAAATCAGTTACTTTACATGATGTATTATCAGGAGAAGCTGCAATAGAAGATGCAATATATGAGGGTCCTGGTGGGGTGAAGGTTATACCTGCAGGAATTTCACTTGAAGGACTTCGTAAGATACGTTTAGATAGATTGGAAGGCGCATTAGAAGCTATTATTCAAGATGCAGATATACTTTTAATAGATGCTCCTGCAGGTCTTGAAAAAGATGCTCTTGCAGCAATAGCAGCTGCACAGGAACTCATTCTGGTTACAACGCCGGAAGTACCATCTATTAGTGACGCTTTAAAAACTAAAATAGTTGCTAATAAACTGGGAGTGGAAATAATTGGTGTTGTTGTTAATAGAGAACAGCATGATAAGACATTTTTAACTATAAATGAAATAGAAACTATTTTAGAAGTTCCAGTTATAGCTGTTGTGCCTGACGACCCGGAAGTTAGTAGGGCCGCAGCATTTGGTGAGCCTCTTGTTGTTAAAAATCCAAAATCACCTACAAGTAACGCAATTATGCAGTTAGGTGCAGACCTTATTGGGGAAGAATACCATCCAATTGAACCAGATAAAAAAGGTGTTATTTCTAAACTGGTTGAAGGTTTACTTGGAAGACGTGGTTAATTAAAGGGTTCAAATGTCAACATTTATAGCTATTGCTTCAGGAAAAGGGGGAGTGGGAAGAACTACACTAACCTTTAATCTTGGAGTTGGAATGTCTCTTTTTGGCCAAAATGTAGTGATGCTAGATCTTGATCTGGTTATGGCTAATATGGATGTAATTACTGGCCTTTTAAACCCGGATGTTACACTACACGATGTCCTTGCAAGGAATCGGTCTATTGATGAATGTGTATATGAAATAGAGCAAGGAATTAGAGTTATTCCCACAGGAATTCATTTTGAGACGTTAAGGCACATAAATCCAAAATATATTTCATGGAATAAAATTTTAGAAGAGATTTCTGAGTATGGAGATATTTTCTTAATGGATATGCCTGCAGGTATTAATTCAAGCATTTTAGAAGGACTTCCTGAAGATGTACAGATGATCATTGTAACTAATTCTACTATGACATCTGTTGCAGACGCGCTTAAAATTAGAATACTCAGTAACGAGCTAAATATCCAGATAATTGGTTTCGTATTGAATATGTGGTATGAAGATGGATTTTTATTGTCTGTAAATGAGATAGAGTCTATACTGGAAGTTCCAATGATTGGAATAATTCCCTATGACCGTGAAGTTGAACGATCAATGGCCCTTGGAAAATCCGTGGTAGAAATTAACCCTTCATCCCCAACAAGTAATGCAATTATGCAGATTACTGCTCATTTACTTGGAGAAGAGTATAAACCAATTGAACCGGATAAAGAGGGTATTTTGAATAGATTGAGGAAATTTATAGGAATTTTACCAGATTAAATCCTATTAAACTTATTTTTAATTTAAATCTACTTTTACAAAATTAATTAAATTCTAAAACTCAAATGTAAAATAGGGTTCATATTTTAAAATTTTGAGGAGATTAATTGCCAGTGGATGTTGTTGGACTTGGAGCATGTAATATTGACTTTTTACAAAAAGTCCCCCGATTTGTAAGACCTGACGATGAAGTGGAGATAAAAGAACTTTTATTGTCTGTCGGAGGCTCTGCATCTAATTTTACTGTGGGATTATCCCGTTTAAACGTTAATTCTGGAATTATAGCAAGAATTGGTAAAGACTATTTTGGTGATGTCGCGGTTAAAGAATTTGAAAAGGAAAGAGTTGATACAGAACGACTTTTAAAGACTGATCTCCAAACAGGTAAAGTTTTCATTTCTGTAGAGCCACATGGTGAAAGGTCCATGTATACTTTTATTGGTGCCAATAAGAAATTTGAACTTCAAAAAGAAGATATAGATTACATAAAAAGCTCAAAAATACTTCATGTTACTCAAATGTATAAAGATGTTGTTAAAGAATCATCAAAACATGCTAATATATTTTCTTTTAATCCCGGCCCGATTCTATCCTCTTTTGGCCTAAAAAAACTACAAAAAATAATTAAGCGCACAGATATTTTATTTTTAAATAAAAAAGAAATGAAAATATTAACTGGCGAAAATTTAGACAATAGCCCCTCTATTCTTCTGGATATGGGTGCTAAAATGGTTATTGTTACTTGTGGAAGTCATGGAGCAAGCATATTTACTGAAAATGATTTAATTCATTCTCCAGCAAGGAAAGTAGACGTAATAGATACAACAGGGGCAGGAGATTCATTTGCTGCTGGTTTTATAGTCGCATATTTAAAAGAAAAAAGTTTAAGAGAATGTTTAGATTATGCAAATCTTGTTGCATCATGTTGTGTTGGGAAATTAGGGGCTTTAAACACACCTTATTATTCAGATCTTTCTATTGAACTTTAAAGTTTCATTTAAATCCCAAAAAACTTCTCTGCATTTTCAGATGAAACTTTTGATATAATTTTTTCTTCAAATCCTGCAAGTCTCATTTTATGAACTGTTTTTGGCACTGATAGCGGATCTGACGGTGAAGAACTCATATCGCTGTCTATAGTAAATTTTTCAAAGCCATATTCGGATATTAAAGATATAGCTTCTTCTGGAGTCATTTTCAGTGGCTGAACTGTAATTCCAAGCATTGATTCGAGTTCAACGACATCATCGATTATGTTTTGATCCACATGATCTATTATAACCAATTTTGGATCAATATTTTCTTCAATAATTGAAGTTGTAACTTTTGTAACCTCTTTTTTATTAGTTCTAGGTGTATGGACGACCACTTTCATTTTAAGCTTTTCAGCTAGCTCTAATTGCTTTTTAAATATATTTTTTTCTAATTCTGATGTAGTTTCAAGTCCAATTTCACCAATAGCTACTACAATGTCATTTTTCAAGTATTCTGGTAATTTTTCAAGGGCTCTTTCATAATCAACGGAAATGCTTCTAGGGTGGATACCAACAGCAGCATATAATTTTAAGCCATTAGAAGCCGCTCTTTTGACATCATTACTTAAAATTCGATCCCAGTGATCAAATACAACATCAGAAGTGCTCATTTTTAAAGGGTCATGGGCACAGGTCACTGATTTTTCTACTCCTGCAATTTTCATCATCTCGAAATCTTCAAAAGGCCGTGTATCTGCATGTATATGTGCATCTATCATAATAACATCTCTAATAAATTATTAAGACATTTTAAATTCCATTTTTGTATTTCATAGGTTTATAAGGCATTTTAGTTAGGGAATACGAATTTAACTATTGATACCTTAATTAATTATAGAATTTTATTTCTAATAAATTATTTATGCATTAAAATTAGTTTAATTATTTTAAGGAAATTATTAAGGCTCTTTAAATTACCCATATCTTGCGTTTTTTTCTAAAACCTTAAATTAATATAGAATCACTTAAATATTATTAAATATATTTATTTGATTGTCATAACTAATTTTATTCCATTTTGTGGGATATTTAAAAAGAAAGAAGTTTATTACAACCATATATAAAATTATGAATCTAAAGAGAGATTTAAATGACTAAAGATAACATTATGGATGTTTATGATTATATAAAAGATGATTTGAAGTTTATTACAACATCCAGTGTTCGGACAAAGGTTATTTTAAGTCTAAAAGAGACGGATTTGACATTAAATCAAATTAAAGATAAACTGGCTTTAAAATCCTCATCAATATCTCATGCTATTAAAAATCTTGAAGAAGAAAATTTAGTGGTTAAGGATGGTAAAAATTATTCTTTATCCTCTTTAGGCAAATTTTACCTTTTTAAATCTGAAAATTTATTTAAATCGTTTAGTACAGTTAAAAATTGCGAAAAGATATTTTTAAATCATTTAATTGATGGAATACCTCATTTTCTAATTGAAAAGATTGGTTATCTTAATGATTCTTATATTGTAGAGTCAACACCTTTAGACTTAATTAAACCTCATACTCATTATATGGAAATTTTATCTAAATCAAAGGATATTAGAATTATTTCACCAATTTTTTATTATCCTTTCTTTGATCTTTATACTTCTGGTTTAAAAGAAGGAGCAAGGGCTGAAATAATTATAACTCCTTTAATATTGAATGCAATGATTAAAAATATGGGTAGAGAAAAAATAAAGGAAGCAATGTCTACAAATAAACTCCAGTTTCTGCTTGTTGATGAAGATATGAACATATCTTTTGCTGTAACTGAAGATTTCCTACATTTTGGTTTATTTTTGACAGATGGTATTTATGATGCTACCATGTCTCTTGTAAATTATAATGCAGATGCCGTTAAATGGGGAGAAGAATTATACAATTTTTATTTAAAAAATGCAAAGGAAATAGATCACAAAAATATTTAATTCTTTTTTAGTTTATTAAATTAGGTTGATTTTATGAATAATGATGATATTTTTAGACATTATGATGAAATAAAGGATGATTTAAAGTTTTATGGTATTTCCAGTGTTAGAATGAAAATCCTGATTTCTTTAATGAAGGGGCCCAAAAAAACTAAACATCTAAGGAGATTGACGGGCATTCCCTCTTCTACAATAATACATGGAATAAATGAACTGGAAAAACAAAAAATTGTCTTAAAAGATGGAGATATGTATTATTTATCTGAAATTGGCCAGATTATAGCTCCAAAATTGATGGAAATTGTTAAAACATTAAATGTAACCAGAAAATTTGAAAATTTACTGCTTTGTCATGAAATAAGTGATATTCCTTCAGATTCAGCTATGACCATTGGAAGTTTATGTGATTCGGAACTTATTGAATCAGATAATACAGACATTTCAAAATCGTTCAACGCTTATTTGGATATGTTATGTGAATCCAAAAAAATAAGGGGAGTTTCAACCATTTTTCACCCGGAATTCATAAATGCATTCTGGGAATTACTGGAAGACGAAGAAGTTGAAGTTGAATTAATATTAAGTGATGAAGTATTGAAAAAACCATCACCTCAATTAATCCATTGAATTTGAAACATTTTATTAAATTAAATACAAGAGGCAATTTACATTTATGGGTATTAAATGAGCAAGTAAATATGGCTTTCACGGTTACAGAAAAATTCTTATCATTAGGATTCTACTCAAAAGATGGCGTATATGATGGCTCAAGGGATCTAATAAGTGAAAGTACTGAAGCCATAAATTGGGCAGCTGATTTATTTGAATATTACCGTAGAAGATCAGATAAAATAGAGTTAAGACGCTTAGATAAACTTATTTCTCACTTAATATAGTTTTAATTAATAAAATTATTTTAATAATTTATTTTATATATTAGAATATTATTATATTGAAATAACATAATTAGGCTGATTTAACATGTCTATTCAAGATAATTTAAGATTTTATGAAGAAGCAAAGGATGATTTGAAATTTCATGGCATATCTTCTGTTAGAATGAAAATCATGGTTAGCTTGGCTGATGGACCTAAAAAAACCAAACAATTAAGAAAAATAACGGGTACTCAGTCTTCTACGATAATACATGGGATAAATGAACTGGAAAAACAAAAAATTGTCTTAAAAGATGGAGATTATTATTATTTATCTGAATTAGGTGAAATATTAGTTCCAAAATTAATTGATATGATTAAAACATTGGCTGTATTAAGAAATAATCAAGATTTATGGTTAAATCATCAAATAACTGCTATTCCTGAAGAATTACTGAAAAAAATGGGTAGTTTATCCAGTTCAAAACTTATAGAATCGGATAACGTTAATATTTTAAAAGTACATGAAAAACATATTGAGATAGTTTTAAATTCAAAAGTTGTAAAAGGGGTATCTCCTATTTTTTACCCGGTTTATACTGAGATTTTTAAGGGTATAATAGAAAAAGGCATTAAAGTAGAGCTTGTTGTTACTAATGAAGTATTAAAGAAAATTATAGAGGGTTTAGAACACGGGGATGCGGATTTAAAAAAACTTTTTAAAACCGGAAATTTAGTTTTACACATTTTAGATGATGTCCAGGTAGCATTTACAGTAACTGATAGCTTTATTACATTAGGATTGTTTCAAAAGGATGGAAAATATGATTCTAATAAAAATTTAGTTAGTAATGATGAGGATGCTATCAAATGGGCTACTGAACTCTTTGAATATTATCAAAAACGTGCTACTAAATTTGAAATCTAATTGAAAAATTAATTTTAAAAGGATTAAAAGG
>JAEYSH010000112.1 GCA_023434825.1 Methanobacteriota archaeon
GTACCTAACCTTGCTTGCATTGAAACAAGGAATGTAATACTAAAATCAACATGTATTAACAAGTCAGAAGCATTAAAATATGCCCTTGATTTTGAAAAAAGTTATTTGAACTATAAATTAAGTAAGAAAAAAATATTTACAAGATTCGACGAAGAACGATTTAATACTCTTAATCAAAGAGGTTAAATAATGGTGAATTCCATAGAAACAATATTTATCACAGGTTCAAGTGGATTTATAGGTAGAAACATTGTTGAATTTTTTGAAAATGATTACAATATACTTGCACCACCACACAAGGAATTAGATTTATTATCTCAAGAAGATGTAAATGAATTTTTTGATGATAATGACATTGATTATGTTATTCATTGTGCAAATTTAGGTGGAAACCGGAAAGCTATCGATAGTCCTGATATTGTAGAAAAAAATACTAGAATGTTCTTCAATATAGTAGAAAACAGTACTAAATATAAAAAATTAATTCATTTGGGATCTGGTGCTGAATATTCTAAGGATTCAATGCCCCCAAAAGTAACTGAAGATTATTTAGGAACAGTTATTCCAAAAGATTATTATGGATTTTCTAAATATATAATTTCTAAATATATCGAAAATACTGAAAATATTTACTGTCTAAGACTCTTTGGAGTTTTTGGGCGTTATGAAGATTATGAATTCAAATTTATTTCTAATTCCATCTTAAAGAACATTTTAGAGATGCCAATAACCATCATGCAAAATGTATATTTCGATTGGATTTATATTGATGACCTGCTGAATATAATAAATTATTTTATAGAAAATAAACCTTCAAAAAATATATTTAATGCTTCAACAGGCAAAAAAACAGATTTAATAACTATTTCCAATATAATTAATGAAAATTCTGATTTTAAATCAGATATTAATATTATAAATGAAGGATTAAATAAAGAATACAGTGCAAATAATGATAGATTAATGAATGAAATAAAGAATTATAAATTTAAAAGCATGGAAGAAGCTATTAAAGAACTATTTAACTATTATAAATCAAATATAGATATTATAAATTGTGAAATTGTTATAGAAGATCCTTATGCAGCTCGATGCAAAATAAACAGGGAAAGTTAGATTATTTTTAATTGGATCATATTGAATTTTGAGGCTTAATTATGGAAGAAGATAAATTAAGAGCAGAAATTTTTGAAAAAATTAAATTACTTTACAACCAAAGAAAAAAAGCTGAAGAATTTGTTCCAGGTAAAAGTATGATCAATTATGCTGGAAGAATTTATGATGAGAATGAAATAATTAAACTGGTTGATTCTGCGCTTGATTTCTGGCTTACAGCAGGAAAATACGCAGAACAATTTGAAGAAGAGTTTGCCAAGTTTTTAGGAGTTAATTTCACTTTATTAACCAATTCAGGTTCATCAGCAAATCTTCTTGCCATATCTGCCTTGACATCATCTAAACTAGGTGAAAAAAGGCTAAAACCTGGAGATGAAGTAATAACAACCGCATGTGGTTTTCCAACAACATTAAATCCAATCATACAAAATAGTCTCATTCCTGTTTTTGTGGATGTCAAAATAGGTAATTACAATATCAATCTGGATAAAATTGAAGAAGCTATTTCTGATAAAACAAAAGCAATGTTCATAGCCCACACTCTCGGTAATCCTGCAGATATTGAAAAAATTTCAAAAATAGCAAAAGAGCATGATATCTGGTTTGTTGAAGATAATTGTGATGCTTTAGGTTCAAAATTTGATGGCAAATATACTGGAACTTATGGCCATATTTCCACATTCAGTTTTTATCCTGCCCACCACATAACAATGGGAGAAGGAGGAGCCCTTGCTACTAATGATCCACTTTTAAAAGAGTTAATATTATCATTTAGAGATTGGGGTAGAGACTGCTGGTGTGATCCTGGCTGTGATAATAGCTGTGGTAAAAGATTTGCATGGAACTTAGGGGATTTACCTTACGGTTACGATCACAAATATATTTATTCACATATAGGTTATAATCTTAAAGTAACAGATATGCAGGCAGCTATAGGGCTTGAACAGCTAAATAAACTACCAGAATTTATTAATGCTAGAAAAGATAACTTTAAGAAATTAAAAGAATGCTTAAGCCATTATAGAAACTATCTCATATTACCTGAGGCAATTCCTAAAGCAGATCCAAGCTGGTTTGGTTTTCCAATTCTTGTTAAAGATGAAGCGCCTTTTAAGCGTGAAAATTTTGTTAAATTTTTAGAAGACAATAAAATCGCTACAAGAATGCTTTTTGGTGGAAATTTAATTAGACAGCCAGCCTATAAAGATATAGAATATAGAATATTTGATTCATTAGAAAACTCAGATTTAGTTATGAATAATCTTTTCTGGATTGGAGTTTACCCGGGTATAAATAAAGAAAAAATGAATTATATGATAGAAAAAATTGAGACCTTTCTAAAAATATATTAATTTTTATTTATATTAATATTTAGATAAATTAGGTGTAAATTTGAGTAAAATTACTGATAAATTATTGAATAATTCAATTGTAAAAAGAATACTTTCTTTATTTGGAATAGATAAATCAATATTTTTTACGGTAATGGGAACTATGTGGCAAATTATTGCTGGTGTAGTATCCATATTTTTTATTATAGCTTTTTTAACTCAAGAACAACAGGGGTACTGGTTTACATTTCAGAGTTTAGCAGCTTTAACAGTATTTGCTGAATTAGGATTTACAATGATTATAACTCAATTTATCAGCCATGAATATGCGCATTTAAAAGAAGAAAATGGCATATTAGTTGGAGATAAAGAT
>JAEYSH010000145.1 GCA_023434825.1 Methanobacteriota archaeon
GTTTAGGACTTTATGACGAAAAAGATATATCATTGAAGGGAATTGAAGCCCTTAAAAAAGTTGATGAAATTTATGCAGAGTTTTACACTGCTAATTTATTTGGAACAACTTTATCTGCTGTCGAAAAACTGATTGGAAAAGAAATAAAAGTTTTAAAAAGAGAAGAAGTTGAAGAAGATAATATACCCTTAAATGCGGCAAAAAATAAAGAAATAGGATTTTTAGCTGCCGGAGATCCTTTAATTGCAACTACACATGCAGACATGATGATTGAAGCTAAAAAGCAAGGCATCGAAACTACTGTGATTCATTCTTCATCTATTTTATCTGCGGCTCCAGGACTTGCAGGCCTTCAAGCTTATAAATTTGGTAAAGTAACTACAATTCCATTTCCAGAAGAAAATTACTTCCCACATTCCCCTTATCTTGCAATAAAAGCAAATATGGATTTAGATGCTCATACACTGGTTCTTTTAGATATAAGAGCTCATGAAAATCGTTACATGACTGCTAATGAAGGTCTTGAATATCTTTTAAAAGTTGAAGAAGAACGAAATGAAGGTATTTTTAATGAAGATTCTTTAGCTGTTGCAATAGCTCGAGCAGGCTCAGATAAGCCAGTAGTTCGCGCTGATAAAATAAAAACACTAATAAATGAAGATTTTGGCGGTCCGCTCCATTGTTTAATTATTCCTGGAAAAATGCATTTTATGGAAGCAGAATACCTTGTTAGAATTTGCGGCGCTCCTGAAGAATTTTTAGAAGAATGAAAATCAGATTCTTATGAAATTAGATGATACTAATCCCGCAGAAGCTAGACCTTTCCTGAAATGGGCTGGTGGGAAAACTCAACTGCTAAATGAATTTGAAAAAAGGCTCCCATCTTCAATCCAAAATAGAAAGACTATAAAACATTACATTGAGCCTTTTGTTGGCGGCGGAGCCCTATTTTTTTATTTAAGTAAAAAATTTGATGTTAAAAATTCTTATCTTTTTGACATCAATAAAGAGCTTATAACTGCTTATAAAACCATTCAAGTTAATCCAAAGGGATTAATAGATAAATTAGAAGAAATTGAAGAAAGACATCTTCAAAAGTCCGAAGATAAAAGAAAGGAACATTATTATCAAATTAGAAGTGAATATAACCAGCAGATGCATGACTTTGATTATAATGACTATAATGATGAATGGATTGAAAGAATTACTTATCTTATATTCTTAAATAAAACCTGTTTTAACGGTCTTTTCCGTCAAAACTTAAAAGGAGAATTTAATGTACCTTTTGGACGTTATGAAAATCCCAAAATACTGGATAAATCCAATATTATTGCAGTAAATAAAGCATTAATTAATACAAAAGTTTTCTGTGCAGATTTTACAAAATCTGAGGATTATATCAAAAAAGAAAGCCTTGTTTATCTTGATCCTCCATACAGGCCCATCAGTAAAACTTCAAATTTTACAACTTATGCAAAAGATGGTTTTATAGATGAAGATCAGGTAAGATTATCTATATTTTTTGAAAAAATGGATAAAAAAGGCGCTTATTTAATGCTAAGCAATTCTGACCCTAAAAATATTGATGAAAATGATGATTTTTTCGATGAGCTCTATACAAATTATAATATCAATAGGCTTTCAGCCAAAAGGAATATTAACAGCAAGACTTCTAAAAGGGGAGAAATTAATGAATTAATTATTACTAATTACTTTTAAAATTTAAATAAAGATTTATTCTTCATTTGAAGGTTCATTTTTCATTATTCTTTCAGTGTAATCAACTTTTTCAATGTTCTGCATGGGGATTATTACACGTTTGGTTCCATCTTCCTTTTGTTCATACATTATCTCAATTAAGCCTCTATCTTCATCAATTTCAATTTTTTCTACTCCAAATTCGCCCCTTTTGAAATTATGAACATTTTCATTAATCAGACTTACTTCCAGTTTTTCAATCATTTATTCCACCTTAAGCTTGATATTACTTATTTTGTTAATTATTGTTGAAGTACTTTGAGCATTACACTTTTAAAAAATTTCTTATTCTAAGAGCCTTTTTAAAAACATTTATATACAACAAAGTTAAATGTTAAAAATAACATAGGTTAAAATTAACTTATGTAATTAGGTGATACAAATGGCAGATATTGATTTAATAATTCTAGGAATGATTTCACTTATGCCCAGTCATGGCTATCAGCTTAAAAAGAATATCAAGGAGACATTTGGGAATCCTTACTTTAAGATAAACAACAACAAGTTATATCCAACTCTTGCCAGAATGGAAAAAGAAGGACTTATTGAAGGTAAAGAGGTACCTGGAGAACGAATGAACAAAAAAGTCTACAATATTACTTCAAATGGGCAGAAACACCTAACTGAGTTAGTTTCTACACCCGTTGAACCCGATATTGATGATTTTGAATTCAAAGTAAAGGCAGTTTTCTTTGATTTGATAAGTAAAGAAGCCCGTTTAAAAGTCATTGAACCACTATACAAAGCCAAATTAGATGAACTTCAAGAAGCATTATCTAAAAAAGAAAAATTCAGTGAAGATATGTCTCCAATCACATTAACGGTCTTAGAATATGGTATAAAAGAAATTGAAAATTCTATAGAATTCTATAAAAAATTAATTGAATTAGATTGAATAATAGAACCGAATTAAGTAACTATAAAAACATTTATATCATTAAATTAATTTAGAAGTGATATAAACTTTAAAAATTCAAAAAAAAGCTATTATAATCCAATGAAGGTATAAAAATGAGCGAATACATAATTGAAGCCCAGAATCTCACTAAAAAATTTGGTGATTTTCTAGCGGTGGATAATTTAGATTTAAAGATAAAAAAAGGAGAAGTATTTGGGTTTTTAGGTCCAAACGGCGCCGGTAAAACAACTTCTATCAATATGATGGTTGGATTACTGAACCCAACAGAAGGAAGAATTATAATAGATGGAAAAGATTTAAAAGATATGGATAGAGGTACAATAGGCATTTGTCCCCAGGAATTAGTGCTCTGGGAGAATTTAACATGTTTTGAAAACTTAAAACTTATGGGAGACATGTATGAAGTACCTAAAGAAGAGCTTAAATCCAGAGTCCACAAATTGCTTGCTGATCTTTTCCTGGAAGAAAAAGTAGACACTTTAGCTTCACAGTTATCTGGAGGTATGAAACGTAGATTAAATCTTGCAATGGCAGTTATACACCAGCCAGAGATTGTTATACTTGATGAACCTTCAGAAGGCCTTGATCCTCAATCCCGACGTGTTTTATGGAATTATATTCGATTCCTTAGAGATAAAGAACATAAAACAATCATATTGACTACCCATTTAATGGATGAAGCAGACCAGTTAAGTGATAGAGTTGCTATAATAGATCATGGTCGGCTTTTAAAGCTAGAAAGCCCTGAAAATTTGAAAAAAGAAGTTGGTGAAGGAGATATCGTAGAAATAAAACCTTCTAATCCAAAGAATAATAAAGAAGCAATAAAAAATCTCGAAAATATTGAAGATGTTCTTTCTGTTGTGGAATTAGATGAAAAAATTAATCTAAGAGCATTGAATGCTGTTGGAAAACTTCCAAAAATAATCACAACACTTGAAGAATCTAATATTACGATAGATGATTTATCTATACGGCAAAACACATTAGAAGATGTGTTCATCGAATTAACAGGGACTGGATTGAGGGAGTGAAATCATGAAATTCATAAGCATAGCAATAAAAGATTTAAAAGAACTATTAAGAGATAGAAGGAATCTGGTTTTCATATTGTTATTCCCTTTATTCTTCATGTTAATTTTTGGATTTGCATACGGAAATATGGGTGAAATTAATGAACCCCACAGCATTGCAATTGTTAATTACGATGAAGGCGTAAAAATGCCTGATGGAACCAACATGAACTTTGGAAATAATATAACTTCAATATTAAAGGAGGTTAAATACCCAGATACTGATATAAACATATTTAACGTTAATTTAACATCAGAAGCAGAAGCAGATTCACTTGTTAAAAATAGAACCATAGATGCAGAACTTATAATTCCTGCAGATTTCTCTAAATCCATTTTAAGTTTAACACCAACAAATATCACAGTTCGTGGAGATACAGGATATATGGGCTTTGGAATCACCCAGGGAATATTAGCAGGGATTTTAGAGCAATACCAGTTTAAACTATCAATGAAACTTCAAAATCCAAACAGCAATGCACAGGAACTTATTCAAAGTAAAATTGAAGGAATACCCGGCACAGAATCATTTACCGCTTTTGACTGGCTTGCACCTGGAATGATTGTATTTGCAATTTTAATGCTTTCAACCAGTGTAGCAACAATACTAACAAGAGAAGTGGATAGTGGAACCCTTAGAAGACTTAAGCTTTCTAAAATGACTTCATTTGATTTTTTATTCGGCGGACTCATACCATGGTCACTTGTTGCCGCTGCCCAGGTGCTTATTCTACTTGCAGTAGCAATATCAATAGGTTTCCACTGGCAGGGAGGCATTAATTCAATTATACTGGCTGCAATTATAGGAATAATTGGAGGTATAGCTTCTATATCACTGGGAATGATTATTGCAGCATTTGCTAAAAATCCACCTCAAGCAGGCCAGCTTGGAACATTAATAGCAGTTCCATTGACCTTTTTAGTTGGTGCATTTTTCCAGCTTCCACAAATGGTAATTGGTAACTTCATGGGTCAACAAGTCCAGGTGTATGATTTCTTACCATGGTACCAGGTTTTAACTTCATTACGCCATGTTTTAACCTACGGAGAAGGTTTGAATAGTATTGTATACAATTTAAGTGCTGCAATTATTCTTTCAGCAATCCTTTTTGTAATAGGCGTAATTTTGTTTTCAAGAAACAGATTAAGGCCTGAAAATGCCTGAAATTTTCTTATTTTTTATTTTCTTTTTAGATTGGAATTCCAAATATTTTGTAAAGCACCAACGCTGTAAACAATAAACCACCTAAAGCAGTGTTTACATAAGGAAGATACCAGTAAAGATTATTTATATCCATATCCTTCTTAATTAAAAGTAAAAATGGGAATAAAGGATATAATAGGACTAAGAAACTCAGAAGTCTGAAATCTGCAAGAGTAATCACTATTACTGATAATATTAACCAGAATATTAAGGTTAAAATTAATGAAGCTGTTTTACCAATAAATACTGGAGTAGTGTTTATTCCTGCTTCACGGTCATATTTAATATCTGGAATCGCTGAAAAAATATGCATGGCTGAAATATGGAAATATGCACCAACCATAATTATTAGGGAAGGTAAAGCATTTGCAACCATGCTGTAAGCAAATATTCCCGGCATTATATATAAATAATTAGATGAAAAATCTAGAAATGGCCTTTCTTTAAACCGCAGCGGTGGAGAACTGTAAAAATAAGACAATATAAGGAATATTGAAAATAATATTCTTTCTAAATTAGTTTGAAAAATCATTAACGCTAAACTAATCCCAGTAACAAGATAAATAACTTTTAATAGTTTATTTTTCTCTTCATCAATTATTCTGTGCTCTTTTTCATCTTTTTTGGGGTTATTTTTATCTGTTTCTTCGTCCCAGTAATCATTCACACCATATATAAATACATTTGCCAAAAAGAAGAAATAAATTAAGTAGATGTAATAATCAACCCTTAAAAAGTCAGCGAATGCATTTGCAGCCAGTGCATAACCAACTACAAATGTTCCGCCAGTGTAAATCCAAAATCTAAATCTCGAAATTTTGAATATAAAAGACAGCATTATTTCACTATTTTAATTTTAAATAAATTTAGCTGTTATTGAGTTAAACAAGACTTTAGAAAGTATATTAGGAATTGAAGGCTTAACTTTCTTTTGATATACCACAAGAGGATTTTTATTAATCTGTGATCCAGTCCATTTGTATAGATCTGATGCTGTTTTAATTGGAATTAAATATCTAAATGGTATATAAGAAAATCCTTCCTCTGCTTTTTCCTGCCATGAATAATAAGTCTCAAGCTGTTTTCTAACAAAAGATTTGAATTCTTCCGGCCGTTTTTGAGTATATTCCTCATCTAAAGATTCAATATTAAATTCCTTCAAATCTTTTTGAGGAAAATAAGTTCTTCCAAGATCAATATCCTCTGAAATATCCCTTATGAAGTTTATATATTGCATTGCACGTCCCAGATAACGGGCATTTTCGTAAGAATCAGAGGGCAAATCCATTATTTTAGCCATAAATAGCCCTACAACTTCAGAAGAACCGTAAAGATAAACTAAAAGGTCATTCATTGTTTCATAAGTTGATTTTGTAATGTCCATTTCCATTGAATTTAAAAAAGCATCAACCCAGCTTGTTTCAAATTTTTTCCTCTCCGATAACCTTACAAATGAATCTACTACAATATCACCGGTTACAGCCCCATCCGTTGCATCATAATATCTATCTTTAAAACTGTAAAATCCATCAGCATCCTGCGGAATAGCATCTACATAATCATCAGCTTTCCTTAAGAAACTGTAAAGTACAAATACGTCTTCCTTTACCTTTTTTGGGAAAAATATGGTGCTGTAGAAGTATGTTTTACTTCCACCTTTAAATATAGAGTAAATTGTTTGATCAATCATGGTGTTCTCACTCTTAATAAACTAAAAAATATTATTCTAGATATTTTGCTTTAAGTTCTTCTGCTACTATTTGAGACGAAATTAGAGTCATTGGTACTCCAATTCCGGGATGTGTGTAATGGCCAGAATAATAAAGGTTTTTAACCTTCTTACTTTGATGTGCTGGCCTCCAAAGAGCTGATTGCCTTAATGTATGTGATAAACCCAAAGCTGTGCCTTTATATGCATTGTATCTGTCTTTAAAATCATTTAAAGCGAATATTCTTTTTACTACGATATGATCTCTTATATTTTCATCTAATTTAGCTTCCAAATCATCCATTATCATATTGTAGAATTTTTCTCTAAGTTCTAGAGTATCTTCAAGTCCCGGAGCTAAAGGAATCAATACAAATAACGTATCGGTACCTTCTGGAGCTGCAGATAAATCTGTCCTTGAAGGAACATTAACATAATAAGAAGGATTTTCTGGCCATGCTGCCTTTTTAGGGTCAAATAT
>JAEYSH010000183.1 GCA_023434825.1 Methanobacteriota archaeon
AAAATAAGGATTTATTAATGGATATAAAAGAAGAAAAAATTAAAACATGAAGAAAATGGTCGTGGATTTCCAGTTATCTTAATTCATGGTCTATCTGATGATTTAAGATTATGGGATCCATTAATTCCTGAATTATCTAAATATAATCGTGTTATTGCCGTTGATTTGAGAGGTCACGGTAAATCAGAAAAACCAGAAGGTCCGTACTCTATAGAACAATTTGCAGATGATATTTTAGATATACTTTCGGGTTTAGGAATATCAGAAGCACATTTTATAGGTTTATCAATGGGTGGATCTATTTTACAATATTTAGCACTATCTTATCCTCAGATGGTTAAATCCATGATTTTAATGTCAAGTTTTTGTTATGTTGATCCCTCTTTAAAAGATAAACTCATTAAACTTCGTAAATCTTTAGTTGAAGGTGGATTTGGATCGTTTTTTGATGAAATATTACCTATGGTTTTAATTCCTCAATTTATTGAAGAAAATAAGGATTTATTAATGGATATAAAAGAAGAAAAAATTAAAACAGAATCAGAAGAGGTTTTAATTAATTCCATCGACGCATGCCTAAATTTTAACCTTAAAAATGAAATTTCAAGCATTGAAACTCCAGTTTTAATAATTTCTGGTAAAGAAGATAGATTTGTGCCAGTTTACTTAGCAGAAGAAATTCATGAATCTATAAATAATTCTTCAATTGAGATTATAAAAAAAACTTCCCATAATGTTCTTATCCCTCAAAATGTTCCTTTGATACTGGAAATGATTAATAAATTTTTTAGAAAAAATCAATCCTTAATTTAATTTAAATTATTAAATTTTATTTCATGATATTTTAAAACCAATAACTGTTAATTTTATGTTATATGAATTATAAAATTATTAAAAAGATTTAAAGGGGAATTTCAATGTCAGAAGATTATTTTAAAACTTTAAAGATTGTAGCAATTATTGCAGTTTTAATTGGGATTATAGCTGCTATAACATATTTTATATATGGATTTGGTTTGTTCTGGGCAACATTTGCTGCTGGAATTACAATAGGTCTTTTAATGATAATTATAATTGCGCTTCTTATTTTGTCCATTTATTTCTGGGTCCGGACATTTCTCCTTAAAAGAGAAATAAAAAACTATAAAAATAAGTTAGAATATCTAAATATAGAATTAGCCCGTTGTAAATCCGAATTAAATCGAAAAAGGATCCATAAATCTCAGGAGGAGTAATTCAATGGAAAATAATGAGGTTGAAATAACTGAAAAAGATGTTATGGAACTAATGGATATTTTCACAAGCATTCCTGTAATAATGCTAAAGGGAGCAATAAAAGGCAATATGAATGCTGTTAAAACTTTCGAAAATCAAATAGAATCCTATAAAACGAGATTATCTCCAGAGGAATTAGCTAAAATAAAAGCTGTATTGAAAATGCCCGTTTCTGAAATTCAAGCTATACTTTTGAGTGTTTATGAAAAAACAGGTAAGAAACAATTAAAGATACTTGCAGATCCTGAATCTCAGAAATTCATTTCATTGAATCTTAAAGAGCTTGATAGAGTTTTATTTGGTTAAAATCAGTCATTAGATTCTTCCTCTACTTTTCTATCACACTCAGGACATAAATATTCTTTTACTTTTCCTTTTTCTTTGATCTCCTTTTCTTCTAGTATTTCTCTTTTAAACCATTGCTCACATCTTCCACATTTCACACTTTCTGTAACTATTTTATCACCCTATTTTTATTTGAATTTTATATTTCTTCTATTTTATGGATAAGCTTCAGATAAAAATAAATAATAATGAATACTTTATATATAATATAATGCCATAAGAATAAGAATATATTAATTTGTTAATATTGGATGGTATAAATGAAAATGAGAGCCTGGATAATAATCGGTGCAGTGATTATAATAGCTGCTGCAGCTTCAATGGCTATTTTAATGCCTCAGCAGTCAAATATGGCAGTGACACCTCAAAATCAGACAGTGCAAAATAATGCTGTGGAGCCAAATGTGGCCAATATAACAGTTAAAACAGATGGAAAAAGCACAACAATTAATGTAACACGTGTTTCTGGCCAGGAAAAAATCCCAGAGTCTATGATTAATGAAATGAAGAAAAAAGCGATTGCAGATGTGTTAAGTGAAAAAAGCACAGTCAAAAGTTTAAAATCTGATTTAACTGCAATTGCAAAAAAAAATAACTATACAGTAAATGTTTCAATTAGTTCACAATTTGGAACTGATAAATTACCTTTCCCTGCGACTGTAAGCGGAACCTCGATGATTCCGACCTTAAAAGATGGACAAAATGTAATGTCTCTTAAAACCACATCATTTAAAGTTGGAGATATTGTAATAGCTTCTACTTCAACTTACGGACTTATAATTAAACGTGTAGCATCTATAAGTAATGGTAAAGTTTACCTAAAAAGTGATAACCGTAACGTGGAAACTTATAATCAAGAAACAACTCTTCCAGATGGTGCTGTAGAAATTCAAACTTATGAAAAGACTCCATTGGATACTTGGGTTTCAAAAAAGAATGTAATAGCAGTAGTAAAGACCTACTAATTTTTTTTTATTTTTTAAATTTTATTTTAAATAATGGATTATGTTGAATATTTACGTGTTTAATGCTGATATATCATTATTTAGTATAAAAAAAAGCTTAAATAATGATTTATACGCAGATATAGTCGATTAAATCTCTTTATTTTATACCAAAATTATTAAATATTATGTAAACATAAATAATTATAATTAAATTTAATTTTTATTATTTCATAACTTATTTAAAAGGTGGTATAATGGTTTTAAAGGGTTTAAATGTAGGTATAGATAACATAATCTTTGATAAACATACAGGTGATATAATAATTAAATTCATGCCTCTTAGAATCTCATTAAATGATTTAAACATGCTTTCTGATGATACAACTCAAATTTTAGAAGTTAAAAGTGAAGAAAAGCTTGAAAAATATCTCTCAAGATTTGCGGCATATTACATAAAAAATAAAGTACTGGAACCGAAAGCCATACGTGATCGTGCTAAAGAATTAGGTTTAAGTCCTAAAGAACTTGAAGAACTTGTTTGCAATAGGGTTAAAGAGATGGGTAATGTTTCATCTCTTGATATTGAAAAAGAACCTCCAGCACATGTTGATGGACAATAAATAAAAGGTGATATCTTTGTTTGATGCTATGCTCACAAAAGATGGTAAAATAGTTGCTTTAAAAGATATTAAAGAAGGAGATCCAATTAAAATTGACTTAAAAGACCTTAAAATTGCTCGTGAAGTTGCAAATGGAAATTTTAAGTCTGAAGAAGATGGAGAGACTGCAGTAATTAAACTTCCAGAATGGCTTGCTCAAAAAAAGGGATTATCCTCTGAAATAGTTTGTATAATTAAAAAAGAAACTAAAAAAGCAGTACTTGTAAAACTAGATAATGATGAAACCTGGCTGCCAAAATCTGAAATAGAAATTGAAGTATAATTTTTTAATTATATTTAAATAAGGTAAATTATGAAAGCAATGCTTTTAAGGGTTGGAATTGACAAAGGAACAGACGGATGTCTTTCCCCTATTTTTGAAGATTTATCCTTTGAATATATTCCGCTATCTGAAACTGAAATAAATCTTAAAGAAAAACAGACATTCAGCGAATATATGGGTAAAAAAGGGAAATTTTTATCTGAATATTTACCTCAAAAAGTAAAGGATCTCCCAATGCATTTAGATCCCGAATTTGAAACATTTACATATGGTGATAAAGGAACTAAATCAAAATGGCTTTTAAAATTAAAGAAGAATGATTTTTTAGTTTTTTATGCTGGTTTAACTCCTTATGGTACTCAATCTATAGATGATGCGCTCTATCTTATTGGTTATTTTAAAGTTAGTGATATTATAAATTTTGATGAACTTTCTGGAGATAAAAAGGAGAAATATTCATTAAAATATTTTAATAATGCTCATTTAAAACGGCACAATGATCTAGAGGGACTTGTAATTGCAAAAGGTTATGAAAATCAAAGTAAATTGCTGAATAAAGCTATTATTATTAGCGAGCCACGTTTAAATAAAATTTCAAGAAGATATCATGCAGTGTCTTATGAAATGGAAAATTTATTGGGGATCAAGGGATCCATTCAACGTTCTATTCCTCCAAGAATTATTGAAGATGAGGAATGTATTAGAAATCTAATGAAGATACTGGGAATAAATTAATTTTTTGTTTTTATTTGACCTTCACCATTACAATTCTTACATATAAGTTCTCCTTTTCCTTTACAGACATCACATGTTACATAATATATTGAACTATTAGAGTATTCGGTTTTATTAAATATTTTATTTTCTTTTACTTCTATTTGCCCAGTTCCTTTACAGTTCTTGCATAAAACTGTACCGGAGCTATTACATAATGGACATTCTTTATATTCAAACTGATTTTGAACTGTTTGATTGTCTGTAACTGCATTAGCTTGATTTGGAATCTTATCACTAAGTTCTATATTGGGGATTTCCTGATTTAATGGGGATATAAAAAATATAGCGTTAACGATAATTAAAATTGTAATTAGCAAAAGAGCGCTTTTATAAGATTTTTCATGCTTTATGTAAAATTTTTTATAAGATTTTTGGTTTGATTTGTCTTTTATATAATCATTATCCTTTTTATTTAAGTCATCTTGTTTTAAATCATTTTTCAATCTTTATTCACCTCAAATATTTTTAAATAATTATTTGAGATTTAAAATTTTTTGAATGCATAATTTATAAATAATCAATATTTTTGCTTTAGACAGATAAATAAACGATGTAATCTTTTTTATATGCATAATATAGGCATAATATCTCATTAAAAAAGTTAAAAAGATTATTAGCTAAATAAATCCCCTGTTTTTCATCATGATTTTTTTTATTCATCTTATTCCTCTAAATATAGTTTTTTTATTTTTATTATTTCAAAACAATTTTTCCAGTATAATATTATCACATTAATATATTGTATTATTATTAATTTATATTTTATGATTTTATTTTTATAAATTAAATCAATTTTCAGAGTTTTACTAATTAAAAATCTAAAAATTAACTTTGAATTGATTTTAAAGGTTCTATTTTTAAATGGAAATTAATTATATCTAAATTAACGCGCTGATCTGGATATTTCTCATTATTTTATTAAATTCATATTACTAGTATTAAATTATAAATATAATTTATTACATATGGAACTAAAACACTCTGGAGGTCGATATTATAGCTCAATTTAAACCCTTCCAAATGGATGGAATTCCTATGGAAGAAGAATATATGAACTGGGAAGAAATGATTCAAGCTCCATATGATAAAATGGATGTAGATCCTTATACTAGAACCCGTGTCATTTTAATGAACGGAATAGAAAACAATTCAGTATTAACATCTCATGCAATAGAGAGAATGACCAGTAATCCTGAAATAAAAAAGCAAATGGCTGAAATTCGGAGAGCCGACTCTCAGCAACAACAAACAGTGGACTGGCTCAACCCTCCGGATCAAAGCGTGCTTGAGACCACAATTGCCTACGAACAAGTTGCTGTAGACCTTACAGCAAATCTTGCAAAAAATGAACCAGATCCTTATGTAAAAAGCACATTGGATTTTGCTCTTCTTGAAGATTTTGACCATCTTTACAGGTATGGTTGCATGATGGGGATTTTAAGAAATCAGGACCCAGAACAAATAACTGGGGGAAAAACTGAAGTGAAACCAGGCCGTCCTACATGCATGGAACACAGACATCCTGATGATTCTATGAGAAAACACTATGATAAAGATGAAGCTGAACTAAAAACAAAAATGAATTATCTTACAATTACATCAGGCGAGCAGCAAACAGAATTATTCTATAAAACTCATGGAAACATGTGTAGCGACGATCTGGCCAGAAAGTTGTATTCAGAAATTGCAGAAATTGAAGAACAGCATGTAACTCAATATGGACTACTGGGAGATCCTAATGAGACTATGCTTGAGAAAGTTGCTATGATACAGCTTAATGAAGCATATAACTATTATTCAGCTTCTATTACTGAACCAAATCGCAGAATAAAGCGTTTATGGGAAAAATTTGCCAAAATGGAAATAACCCACTTCAATATGGTTGCAGATTTAATTAGAAAGTATGAAGGCAGAGACATTGAAGATATCATGCAGTCAGATTCTATAAGGCCTTTAATCATGTTTGAACCAAATAAAAAGTATGTAAATAAAGTTTTGGAAGAACAAATCGATCTGGTGCCTTACAATATGGAATTTGTGCACCTTGCAGATTTACCAGATAACTGGCCTTCATTTAGATATGAAAAAATGGTTAATTCAAGTCGGATACCTTCTGAAGATGTTGTAAAAGGTCTTGATGGGGGCTTAGCAGAAAAAGAGAAAGAGGATATATATCAAAATTTGAAAAATGAATTTAGAGATAGAATAAACCGTTCAATGGCCAGTAAATAACTACATAAATTCATTTTTTATTTTTCAAATGATTCAACCACTTCTTTTAACTTTTCTTTTATATTTATCATTTGAGGACATGCCATATCGCAGTTTCCACATTCAATACATCTTGAAGCTTTTTCTTCCTCTTTTAGCAGAGTTCTGTAGTGCATTGTAGCATTTTCTGGGTCATTGAGCATTGTAGCATAGTTATAATGCATAAAACAGTCAGGAATATTTACTCCTTCTGGACAGGGCATACAGTAACCGCATGCAGTGCAATCAACGCCTTTATTTTCGCGATATGCTCTTCCAACTTCTTTTAATAAAAATTTATCATCTTCACTTAGAGAATTTGCATAACCCTGTTCTGCATATTTAATATCTTCTTCAAGCTGTTCTAATTTGGATACTCCACTTAAAACTACATCCACATCTTCATGATCCCATAAATATTTAAAAGCCCATTCTGCAGGTGCTCTTTTATTTTCAGATTCATCATATACTAATTGAACTTCTTCTGGAATATAATTTGCAAGAACTCCTCCCCTTAAAGGTTCCATAATTACTACGCCGATGCCCTGGCTTGAAGCGTACCTTAATCCTTCTCTTCCTGCCTGGTAATTCTCATCCATGAAATTGTACTGTATCTGGCACATGTCCCAATCGTAAATATCCACTATTTCCATAAAAAATTCTAGATCATCGTGAAAGGAAAAACCATTGTATTTGATTATACCATCTGCTTTTAAATCATCTAAAAATTCTAAAACACCAGCTTTTTCAAGTTGTGGCCAGTAATTTTTATTCATTGAATGTATCAAATAAAAATCAATCTGTTCTGTTTTAAGTCGCTCTAATTGTTCATTTAAATAGTATTCAAGGTCTTCTTTTTTATTTATAAGCCAGCTTGGGATTTTAGTAGCCACATGAACTTTCTCACGATGCTCTTCTTTTAAATATTTCCCTAAAAACTTTTCACTTTCTCCATTGTGGTAAGGATAAGCAGTATCCAGATAATTGACTCCATTATCTATTGCATGGTAAAGAATTTTTGACGCTTTTTCTTCATCTATTTTGCCGTAATTATTATTAAGCTCTGGAAAGCGCATGCACCCTAATCCGAGTATTGAAACACCTTCTCCAGTTGATCCAAGCTTTCTATATAACATAATATTTCTCCATAAATTAGCTAATTAGTATAAAGTAGTTTATTAGCATTTCTTTTATTCTGGGATAAAATAATCATTTCTATTTGCTTTTAGATCTAATTATTATCATAATTATTTATTATTTAGTAATATTTATATAAATTTTAAAACATAAATCTATGAAAGGTAGAACTAATTAGGGGGCTTTAAAATCTCTAAAATCGCAAACATGGCTTTAGTTATAGGAATACTTTTTTTTATAGGATATGGCGTTTATTTAAACGTTGATCATTTACCATTTAACTTAATTACTGATCTTTTTAAAAAGGATCCAACCAGTTATGTTGATAATCTAAAAAATAACAAAATAGATGATCTAATAAATAATCGAAATATAAGCAGTGGAAATTTATCCAGTAATCAAAAAAATACAAGAACACAGGTTGATACAACTAAAACCCAAACTAAAACGTATTCAAATCCTAATAATCAAAATAATAACCAAAAAATATCAAATCAACAAACAAGATCATCAGTTGAAGATAATATGGGAAAATCAGGGGAGTCATCTGGCTCAAATAATGGAAATATTGAAGAAAATAATTCATCTATTCCAGATCAATCCAATGGTGAAGATGAAGGAAATATCAGTATAGGTTCTGATTAAACCTAGGAATTGTATATAAAAGCTAATTTCTCATTTTAAATAATTTAATCAGGTATTTTGAGATATTAATTCATTAATCACATATTATTTATGTATTAATTCTTCATATTAATTATTTTTATTTATAATCATCTAATTGGTGTTTAAGTACTACTATTTTGTTTAAATTTTTATTTTTTTTAATTATATATTCTCAATAAATATTCCGACACTTATTTTTTCTTTAATTAAAAATTGAATCATAAACACAAAGCATAAATAAGATAAAATAATAATATACTCCATAACATAGAAATAAATAAAATCTAAGATTTAGATAATGATTTTGGAGAATCATAATCTAGGATCATAAATTCATTAATTCATCACTTGTTTAAATATGAATTCAGTTAAGAATTTGGACTGTATTGGTTAATGAGCATTTTATCATAAATGTGTTTAGTTGGGGGTTTTAATTTGGAAACCGAAAAAAGTGCAGAGAATATAAATAACGGAATAAAAGGCATGGGACTAAAAAAGGATTCTCATGTGATAAAGTCAATAAATTACAAGTTAGATGAAATAAAGGAATTAAAAGAACTTTTAGAAAAATCTGAAAAACTTCAGGAGTTTTATACATCCATATTTAAAATGGAAGGTATGACCCAGGAACTTCAAAAGCTTGGAAACCATAGATTCAAAACAGCAAAATGGTTTAGCCCTAAAAGCGATGAAATGAAGGAATTGGAAAAGCTGGAAGTGTTATTAACACAATTTAAAAGTGAATATACGGAAATTGCAGGTAATATTTCAAAATCACTAGAAATATATAATAGTAACAATAAAAAGGCACTAGATTTATTTAAAATTAAAAATGAGCAGTTAATAAACAAAATTGAAATGCTTAATTCTAAATAAGCATTATTAACACTGTATAATCTCAAAAATTTTATATTTTGTTTTAATAAGGTTAGGTAGGGCTCTCGTATTTAAATCATAATTTATTCTCTTTCTAAATCGGCAACTTTGAATAAAACGGCCCAAAGATGCTTGCAGATGTAACTACCTGGTTCTTTCTCACTTCTCCACTGATAGTCATCACAATCACAAAGCCAGAGATTTTCATGCATACTAACTTGATAGGCATTATCTCCAGAACTCTGTACTTTAAAGATCATTAAATCATCTTCAAGTAACTCAATCTCAACATTACCTTTCTTGTAAATTTTCAAGCCTTCTTGCATCCTTTTTCCCATATATAAACTCCATTATCTGTCTATCCCCATTAAATCAAGCATTTGATCCAGTAAGAAAAGAGTCCCTTCTTTATTTAATGGATTATTATCATTTCCACATTTTGGCGAATATATACATGCAGGACAGCCTTCTTCACATGTACAATCCTTAACAAGCTCCTGTGTCATTTTTGTTATTTCTTCAATAAGGTCAAAAGCTTTCCTAGTTAAACCGATACCGCCTTCAAATCCATCATAAATGAAAATTGTTGCCATTTTAGTATCTTCATGATGCGGTGTTGAAACTCCTCCAATATCAAACCGGTCACACATGACGTGGAATGGGATAATGGCTATCATGGCATGTTCAAGACCATGAATACCTCCTTCAAATACATCTTTACCTTTTATAGCGCACTTTAAACCTTCTTCAATATTAGCAGGTAATGTAAACCACATTCCTTTAGTTCTAAATTGAATAGGTGGCAATTTGAGGTTTCTAACATTTACAACTTTACTTTTTTCAATTACTTTGTATTTAGGATAAGTTTCACTGACTTTTAATTCTCCAAAAGATACTTTGAGATTACCCACAGTTTTATTTTTATTTTCTTTTAAAACTTTAATATCAATGTCTTTTTGAACGCTTGTATGGCTGTTAACGTCTTTTTTAACTACTTTTATGGTATTTTTAGCTAAATTAAAGTCATGCACAATATAAGTTTCACCCTTATTTATTAGCACTGCTCCTTGATGTGCTTCTGTGTAAGCCTGTCTTTTATCCATTGTTTCAAGAACTCTGCCTTTATGGTAGACTTTAAAAATTTCAGAAGATATATTTCCAAGACTTACTTTAAATGGGGGATAATCAGAACCGGAATAAACATAATTAGAACCAGATTTTTCAACTAATTTTGCAGATTGCAAAGACTTTAAATGTTCTCCAACATCGTTTTCAAAGTCAATTTTAATATTTTTAGGATTTACAGGCATTTCATTTGCAGCACACATTAAATGTCCCGAAATAATTTGAGGGTTTGTTAAATCAATTATGGCATGTTCATGTGGCTTATCAAAGAAAACCCCTGGATGCTTCATAAAATATTGATCAAGAGGATTTTGAAAACCTACAAAAGCAACTATGGAATCATCTGTTCCTCTACCAGCTCTACCAGCTTGCTGCCATGTTGACATCAAAGTTCCAGGATATCCTGAAATGATAACGCTGTCAAGAGATCCGATATCTATTCCTAATTCCAATGCATTTGTAGCGGTAACTCCCCTTAATGTACTTTTTTTAAGTCCATTTTCTATTTTACGCCTATCTTCTGGCAAATAACCCGCACGATATGCTGAGATTTTTTCAGCTAAACGAGGATCAATTTCTCCAATTTCTTTTTTAGAACGCCTTGCTATCAATTCGGCCATTTTACGGGAAGTGGTAAAACAAAGGGTCTGTAAATTATTTAATAAAAATAACTGGAAAAGATTCTGGGACTCTACGTGAGTTGTAGTTTTTCCAACACCATCATAATAAGGATTATAGAATATAAAATGCTTTTTACCTTTAGGGGAACTGTCATCGGATATTAAACTGAATTTAAGACCAACTAATTTTTCGCTGAACTCTTCTGGATTTGCAAGGGTTGCAGTTGATAAAACAAACTGTGGATTGGAACCGTAATAGTTACAAATTCTTAAAAATCTTCTAATTAAAAATGCTACATTTGATCCAAAAACACCCCTGTATTGGTGTGCTTCATCGATAACAACATATTTTAGATTGCTCAAGAATTTTTCCCATTGATGATGCCAGGGAAGAACATTATGGAGTTCATAAGGATTTGTTACAATAATACGGGAATTTTTCCTTATTTTTCTCTTTTTTTCTTTACTTGTATCTCCATCATAAACTTCAGGATTTAAGTTCATTCCACAATATTTTTCAAGTTCTTTCATTGAAATAAGCTGGTCATTAGCAAGTGCCTTAGCTGGATAAATATAGAGAGCTGTAGCATCCTTATCATTACTTAATTTTTCAAAAATAGGTATATTAAATGAAAGTGTCTTACCTGAAGCAGTTGGGGTGGTTATAATTACATTATCTCCTTTTCTAAGTAGATCAATTGCTTCAGATTGGTGCTTGTAAAGTTTAATTTTTCTACGTGAAAGATAATTTTTAATAAATTGTGGTAAAACTGCTCTGGTTTCTCCATACTCTGCTTCTTGCGGTTTAAGAGTTTCAATATGCTCAACTCTATTTTTATACCACTTTCTTGAGTTTAATATATTTAAAGTGTCTTTAATCATCAATGATTCCTTTTTATGTATGAATTAAAAATAGAAAAATTAAGAATAAAGAGTATTTATTATTCAGTTTAGTGAATAAACATCATTTATGATCTTTCAAATCCTTAATTTATACTTCTTTCATCTTATTTCGTAAAAAGTAAGATTTATAGTTTTCCTTAAAAATTAATTAAATTTAATATTTTTTTCATAATTCCAGTTCTATATCTACTGGGCAATGATCAGATCCAATAACTTCGCTTAATATGCCTGCAGACTTTATTTTATCTTTAAATTCTTCATTTATAAAGAAGTAATCAAGTCTCCATCCTACATTTCGTTCCCTTGCTTTTGTTCTGTAACTCCACCATGTATAAAGTTCGGTACTATCATTAAACATTCTTAAAGTGTCTAAATATCCATTTTTAAGGAATTTATCAATCCAGGCACGTTCAACTGGTAAAAATCCAGATATTTTTTCATTGGCTTTTGGTCGTGCAAGATCTATTTCTTTATGAGCTGTATTTAAATCTCCACAGATTATGACATTCATTCCTTCTGCTTTTAACTTATTTGCATGATCCAGGAGTGCATCATAAAATTCGAGTTTATAATCTAATCTTTCCTGTGACATTTTTCCATTGGGGAAATATATGTTTAAAAGAACAAAGTCATCATAATCTGCAATTAAAATTCTACCTTCACTATCAAATTTGGGAATTCCAAAACCATATTCTACTTTTTTTGGTTTTATTTTAGAATAAATGGCTACTCCACTGTAACCTTTTCTATCAGCTTCACAAAAATAAGGGTGATATCCATCTACTCTTTTTAATGCTTTTGGAAGATCATCATAAGCTACTTTAGTTTCTTGAAGGCATAATATGTCTGGTTCTTCTTTTTTAAACCATTCAAGAAATCCTTTTTTATGTACGGCTCTTAATCCATTTACATTCCAGGAAATTATCTGTATGTTGTCCATTTTTTCACCAGAAATAATAATTATAATTATAATTTTGTTTTTTTATCTGTAATTTAATTAAAGTTTTTAATGGATGTTTGTTTTTTTGCTAAATGTGTTTTGTGCAAAAGAGAGTTTTTCTTGCTGTTAATAGTAACTTTTTTATTATTTGTAATACATATACTATTTTAACTTATATCAATTATCTAATTAGATCAATAAATTTATACCAAATAAAAATTAAGAAATAATTATAATAAAAAAAATTCGAATAGGTGATTAATAGTTGAATAAATATTTAATTCTTATTTTAGGTTTATTAGTAATAGCCATTTTTGCATTTGAACCTGGAAATAATGAAATTATGGGTGTGGGAACTAATCATTTTGAATCTGAAGGAATTTCTTTTGATTATCCCAATGAATGGAATATAACAGGTGGAAATGGTTCACTGTTGGGATCATATTCGGATCCAAAAGGATTAAATATTAAAGTTTTTAAGTTTGGTTTACCACCAGGCTATAATTTAGCAAATAATCTTCAATCAGATGTTGCTGGAACAATTGGTAATGATTTCAAACTCGTATCTCAAAAAAATACCACAGTTAATGGAGTTAAAGCTTACGAAAAAGATTATACAGTTAATGGAACTCAAATGAGAAAAGAAGTTTGGATTCAGAAAAATAACGTATTATATGGTATAATTTTAACTACTCCTAATGATATGAATGTTAATTTAGATTCACTGGTAAGTAGTATAAAACTTAACGAGTCTAATGATGATCCTAAATATAAGGGTTGGGCTCAAATTGTAATGCCCCAATTTAATCAAAAATGGATTTTCAGTTCATGGTCATTGAATGATGCTGGTGCAGTTAAACATTTATCTGGCTTTTATCCTGGAGAAAAAGGACAATTAGCATTAATAGGGCATCATACTACTCATCATGCGCCATTTCTTCATTTAAAAGATCTCAAGCCAGGAAATCAAATAACAATAAATAATTATTTGACCCAAAAGAAATATAATTATGTAGTTACTGGAAGTGAAGTTAGAATGGGTGTTAAAGGTGTGGATATAAAATATCAAGCAACAGAAGTTCCAGAGCTGTGGTTAATCACATGCTGGCCTCCGGGATACTCAAGAGGCGCATACATAGTCCATTGTAAACTGGATTCAATAGAACCACTAAACTAACAAATAAGTATAAATTTATAGATATCAAATTATAAACAGAAAAATACAGAAAATAAAAAAAAGACAACTTTAAGTAAGTTCAATATCTTTAAATCTTAAACATTACAGGTGATTTTTAATGGATACACCCTCTTTCAGTGGATTTTTAATCTATTCTCACATACTTCCAGCTATTATTGCATTTTTTGCTATAATTTTAATTGCAAATGGTATAATGGATAGAAAAACGCAATACACAATTGGCGGAATAGCCCTATTCTTTATAGCTGGAATCTTGCCTTTTATTGTACTGCCGTTTGTATTGGGAATTTAAAACAACAAATTTCTTTATTTTTAATTATTTTAAGTTAAAATTTACATCTAGCTTCAATTAATTTTTTATTTCCTTTAAATGGACCTTTATTTTGAAGTTTTATAGATGCTGCAGCAGCCGCAAATCTACCACATTTTACAGGATCTTCTGTTTTAAATTTATATGACGCATAAGCTGCCATATAGGTATCTCCAAGACCCGTTGGATCTTCTATTTTTTCTGGTTTAAAAGCAGGAACTTTAAATGACTTATTTAATTCTTTTGAATAAATTAATGATCCACGGCTTCCACATGTTATAATTACTTCTCTAGGCCCAAATGATGTAAGAATTTCGGCGGTTTCATATAATGGATGTTTTTCCCCTAAAATAATTGCAGATTCATTTTCATCTATAAAAAGAATATCAATATATTTCAAATAGTTTTTATAGCTTTGCCATGGCTTTAAAATTACCTCATTATTAATTAAATGCCTTAAATATCCTTGTGCTCCAAGATAGATTGGTTTATTTAATTTTGATAATTCTTTAATAGTTTTAAGAGGAATATCATAGGGACATAGGGGTCCTAAAAGAATAATATCTGAACTTTTTATTCTATCTGAAACGCTTTCTATGGGATTATCTGGAACACAAGCTTTTTGTATCCTGTGATTTGGATCTTCATCTGGATAAATATTATGAAAATTTATTGTTTCGTTTACATAAACTGGAATCAATTCTACATCTTCTGGAAATGAATGTAACAACTCTTCATCATTTTTAGAAATAGTTATCAGCGCTTTACAATTAATTTTAAGGCTAGAAAGGACATGAGATTGGTAGAAAACAGCTCCACCAATGGATTTATAACGATAATCATTTTTTATTATGATATCTTTTGCAACGGGTCCAATTAACATAACAGAGGGCATATGATTACCTATTTAATTTAATGGAATAATTATTTTAACTTTAAATTTCCACTATGGAGTGTGGAACCTACTAAAAATTTATTTAATCCCAATTTTTCAAGTTTACTTATATCTTGGGCCCTGATACCGCCCCCAATAATTAGTGATTCTCCACTTTCGCGTACTTTATTAATTAAATCTATATTTATGCCTTTTTCTGTCCCTACCATGGAAATATCCAGTAATATCACTTCTTCTGGACAAATTTCCTTTATTTTCTGGATCATTTTATCAAGACTTATTTTTAGATATTTACTGTATATCTCTTTATTTTTTATATCAATACTTACAACTAATTTATCCTTTGAAAATGTATTAAAAATCTGATTTAAATCTTCTATATTTCTTAGGGTTTCAGTTGCAACTATAACTTTATCTGCAACTTCAAGTGCTTTCTCGACAGTTTCTATATTGTATGCACCACAGTCTAACATTACAGATATATGTTTATTATTTATTTCTTTAATTATTTGAAAATTAGATCCCTCTTCCTCAATTGAATCTAAATCTGCAATATAAATTCTGGAAGCTCCAGCTGCTTTTAGTGCACTTGCAATTTTTATTGCTGAAGAAGATTCGTGAAACACTGTTTTAAGAGGTTTATATGTATCTCTTTTACCTGATTTTCCAGATACTGCCTTTCCATTTTTTAAGTCTAAAACAGGGATTATCATAAAGTTCTTTTTTAATGTTTTTTGCTAATGTAGTTAATGGATTTAATTTAGTTTAAATAATCAATTTTGATTTTTGATAATAATTTATCTGTGTTATAAATTAAAATTAAGCCAAAAATAGTTTAATATTAGATTAAATTTATTATTTACCTAAAATTTGTAAATAAGCATTTATTTTGATGAATAGGGCAGGGATACATTTGAGCGATAAGGTTGTATTTGCCCTATCATCGGGGATTTATCCCTGAATTTGCAAAGGAGGGGGTTGGCAAACCTAATATTTAATACTTTTATAAATTAATGTATTACAAACTATTAATATGAATTTATCATTATTTAATAATTTCTATAAAAATAGTATTAATTTTGGGATTAAAAAAACTTAAAAATAAAAATATTATAAAATCTTTTCGATTTCTTTAATTGCATATTCCGCAGCTTCATCTGCAATTTGAGGGTCTGCATTGGAAAGATCATCAAATATAAGGTTTACATTCACATCGACATCTAATTTATCACTGTAAATGAGTTCAACACTTATATCGATATCTATGATCTCTTTTTTTGAAACCCTGGATAAAATAAAAGATTCTGCAGATGATACTGCAATTTCAGAAATTTCATCAAGTCTGGTGTCAGAAAGTTTCTCCATTGGAAACCTCTATTGTGCACCTGGGCCTTGCATAGCTTCCTGGAGAGAGGACTGCATCTCTTGAAGTCTGCTCATTATTCTTTCTTCCTGCCTTTTGACAGTTTTTTCACGAAGTTGTAATGTTTCAAGTTTATCTTCAAGTTCTTTAGTCATTTCTTCTTTTTTAACTTTTATAAGCAAAGTTCCAGCTGTTTTATAAACATCAGCATTCTCTTCAGATTTTTTTAATTCTTCAAGAGCATTTTCAGTTTCTTTAATCTGTAAATCTACAGTTTGTTTTTGCATTGAAATTGCCTGCGCTTGTTGCTGCGCTTGCTGAAATTGTGCTAATTGATGTTGTACATTTTGAGGAAGTTCCATTTATTTCACCTCTAATTTTATTTAATATTTAATTTTTGAATCTCATGAGACAGTATTATCCATCTTAAATATGAGTTAATAGCCGCACGAAGAATATGGGAATCTTCTGCGTCAATATTTAGATAAAGTATATTTTTTTTGATATTTGCAGTAACTGAAGATCTTTCGGAAGGTGCGCTTTCAAGTTCTACTTCTATTGTTTTTAAAACAATTTCCGCATCTTCTGGATTTTCAAATTTAATATTAAATTCTGCAGTTACATGTTCTGGAATATTCATTCGAATCTTCTGACGTAAATTTTGGGATTAACAGGTAACCCATCATTGCCGTAAAACTCAAAGATAGTCTTATTATCCTTTTCTTTAACCCAAAGCAAGTTATCATTTGAGTCCTTGTTATCTTCTGCTATTTCAAGGAGTTCTAATAATGGTTTGGTAAGTTCTTCTATTTCACATCTTAAAGTGAGCTTTTCTGGATTTATTCTGCCTTTTAAATCTAAAACGGCTTCGGTTATATATAAAGTAAGTAAAAGTTCACCAGAGTCATTGAAAAATTCAATTCTGCTGGGATTTCCTTTAACTTGAGAAACAATTGCAATTGTTTTAAATCCAGATGCTTTAATTAAGACATCACGAAAACTCATTTTGCCCCTGTTTGTGTAGTCTGCGTTTAAAGCTCTACTCAGGTTCTGGCAAAATGTCCTTGTTTTTGCTGATGGTTTTCTTGATGTTGTAATAAACATTATACTGCCTTGAATAAAAAATTTGGTTTATCTTGCGCTTATGTCTCTTTTTACTGTTGGAATCTCTTTAAAAAGGATCCTGTATCTGCATTTTGGACATTTAGCTTCAGTATATCCTTTAAGATCTACTAAGGTACCGCATTTTTCACATTTGTACAATTATAAACCTCCAACTATGTTTTTTAATAAGTTTGGGGTATAAGATAAACTTATTCTGCCCCAACGATCCTCTTAATGTTCCTTGCTGCTGTTTTTGCCATAGGTGTTTGTGGAACGTATGCGCCGCCGGTAAATACAGTACCGCACTTTCTACATTTCCATATACCTGTGCTTACTCTTTTAACAGCTACTCTATCACATTGAGGACATGTGTGGTTTTTCTTCATTTTTTCTTCTATACTTTTAACGGTTCTTTTTGCCTTTCTACCGTATCTTGGACCGAAACGTCCTGTAATTCCTACTTTTTTAGTTCTTGCCATTATAATCACCTTAAAAATCTTTGATTTTTTTGGCCGCCGAACACATCGTCTTCGGGCATTCGAAATTTATAAATTTCGAAAGTTCAGGAAAATTGAATTTTCCTTCAACCTAAATTTTTGATATTTTTTTAATGTAAGCAAGTATTATAAATCTTGCTTACGGTAAATGTTCTCTAAGTTCTTTTGTTTTTTCTGTTGCTAGATTAACAGCTTTTAGAATTTCTTCTTTGGTGAATGTTTCTTCTCCACCTTTTTGCATAGCACACATGCTGCCATCTGCTCGAATACCAACTGAAAGTCGGGTACCCATAATATTTTCTTCTTCAAGTGATGGGTCAACAATTAACTCATCACCTATTTTTGCAAATGTTGACATTAAAGGTTTTTCATTTATGTAAAGTGGAGTTTTATTTTCTTCATCAATGATGATCTCATCACCTTCAACACGTGTTGTTGGTATTTTAGTGTTCATAAGTGCGGCTACACTTCCTAAAACTGCTGCATCAATTAAATTACCATCATAATCAAGCACGTGTAGGTCTAAAAATATCATCCATACTTTTTTACCTTCAATAATACATAATTTTTCAAGATCCAGAACTTTACCTTCTCTCAAGCACCTATCAGTAACTCTAGCCATTTCCACAGATCTTTCATCTGGAGGTCCTGGTTCAAAAGTAGGGGATGCCATAGGTAATAATTCTGAATTAGTCATTAAAACACCTACATTAGGTGTATCTGGGAAAGGCTCACCTATTTGGGGCTTTATACCAATCATTATTTGGGTGTTGCCTATTTTGACCCTTGCAGAACCTTCTGCTTTATCAATTACTCCTACTTCAACAGATATATCTCTGTAATCAAATGGAGCTCTGCCATCTGCACGTTCTCCGTTTTTTAGAAGCTCAGTTATACTTTTTTTTGTAATTTCAGGAACAATATTAACCATTTTCTTCACCATACCTGTTTTTTATGGCTTCTCTTTGTAATTTGCTGATCTTTTCACATCCACCAATTGCAAGATCAAGTGCTTTTTCAAATTCATCAGAAGTTAAATGACCGTCCATTTGGAGGAGTGTAATTTCTCCTGATCGAGGCATAATAGCAACTGGTAAATCTGCTTCTCCTTCTTTGTCTTCGTCTTCTGAAAGGTCGAGTATCACATTACCATCTGCTTTTCCAGCTGCACAGGAAACAACTAAATCTTTCATAGGTATTCCTGCATCAGCTAAAGCAACTGAAGCAGCAGTTATTCCTGCACATCTTGTACCGCCTTCAGCTTCCAGAACTTCTATAAATACATCTATCGTAGACCTTGGGAATTTTTCTAAAAATATTGCTGGTCTCAGTGCATCTGCAGTTATTTTTGATATTTCTATAGATCTTCTATCTGGTCCCGGTCTTTTCCTGTCACCTACAGAAAATGGGGCCATATTGTATCTACATCTTATAACTGCCATATCTGGTCGCATAATTCTCCTTACGTGGAGTTCTCTTGGGCCATATACTGCAGCTAGAATTTTATTTCCTCCTATTTCGAGATAAGCAGATCCATCTGCTCTTTCTAAAACCCCAGCTTCTATTTTCATTGGCCTTAATTCATCAAAATTTCTTCCATCTGCCCTTAAATTGTTATTGTTGTTTAATAGGATAATAATCACCCCTGTAATTGGTCATCTTCAGGTTCAGGGAATTCTTCAAATTCTTCTTCCTCTTCAACTTCTTCTTCAATTTCTTTACCAAGAAGTTCAGAAAGCATGTTTCGTACTCTGTCTGTTAATCCAGAGGTATGTGCCTGTTCCTCTATCATGTTTATTACTTTTTCAGCAACCCTTTCCATCAAGGGGTCGCCTTTAACCCATACTACTCCATTTTGACCAACTATTATGTCACAATGTGTTTCATCTTTAATCATGTTGATCATGGAACCTTTTTTACCAATCAATCTTGGTACTTTAGTTGGGGTTATATAAATTAGAATTCCACCTCTGAATTTACCAAGCCCTCTACCTTTTAAACCTAATTTTACCTTTTTAACTTCGTCTACATCAACTACTCTTAAAAATAGAACGTCTCCAACATCAAATGCTTTGTTTAAATCTCTTTTTTCTTTCCCAAAAACATCTGAAGCGGGTAAAAAACCAGAATATGGAGAATTAATGTCTAAATTCCACATAGAAAATCTTATATCGGTAATTTCTCCAATTACCACATCTCCCCTTTTGGGAATGTATTTACTCTGTAAAGGAATGACACTTACTTTTTTATCTCTTACAGCAACTAATCCAACAAGAGATGAGCATATATTCTTACCTTCTTTAAACGTTCCCCTCCCTGTATGATATTCATCATCTGCGAGAACATCTCCAGGAACTACTAAGTCCTTATCTTCTACAAATATCACGTTTTGCCTCCTATTTTGTGGAAAGCCATAAAATTTAGTGCCATTATACACATTTTTCAAAATGAAGAGGTAATTTAAAGAATGAAAATAATTTGTTATGCATTCAATTAAAATTTTAGATATTACCTTTCATTGTTAAGAAGTTAGTTATAATACCTTGGTTTCCACCTGACCGCCGGTTAGCTCATTTAATTTCCTGTCAAAGCTTTCCTGCAGGCCTCCGGGCACTTCTACCACAGCAATCCATGATCCATCATTCTGCCATTCTTCCCTTTTTGTTTTTCCAAATTCTGAGATTACGCTATATACCTTTCCTGTATAATCTCCAGGGATTCTAATTACCATATTTACTTTTTCAAATCTTATTGGTATTTTTGTACGAATGGCTTTAAGTACAATATTCACCTGTTCATCTACACTTTTAAATGGATCAATGTGAATTTTAGCCTCTTCCATGGCTATTTCAATTCTTCTTGCGGGATGAGGAGTTTTTGTCTGTGGGTTTATGGCTTCTCTTGTTATTTTTGCAATGACTTTTTTCCTTTTCTCTTCTTGCATATCTCTTCGCTGCTGGGCGGTTAACTGAACCTGGCCTTTTTTAATGATTATTGCCGCGGCTTCAAGGGGGTCAACACTTTGGAAGGCCTTCATCATGGCTTCTTCCGATGCTTTATCTCCTTTTCTTGCGTCCTTAAATATTTCCTCAACAGCTAATACTTTTTCTACTTCTATTTCTTTGCCCCGTTTAAAATCGGAAGCAAGGTCTGGATCAACGAGAATTTCAAAGTGTTCTCCAAAGTATTCCAGACGTGCTATAACAGAATCTTCAAGAGTAACCATTTTTACTCCTCTTCTTCTTCTACGTCTTCCTCCTTAGGCTTACGTAAAAGAAGTTCCTCTACATGTTCTTCAATTTCATCCTGTGTTAATTTTTTGAACTTTTTGGTTTCAAATTCTATTACTGCGATTTCAACGCTTTCAGCGCTGGTTTTACCTTCAGTAGCTTCATAAACAGCGTCTAATGCAAGGTCAATGGCTTCATTTAGAGTCATATCTTCTCTGTATTTTCTTTCAAACTCTTCCATTGCAATTTGTCTTCCTGCACCTATTGCTGTAGCTTTGTATTCAATTAAAGCTCCACTTGGATCGGTTTCAAATAACCTACATCCGCTATCATATACTCCTCCAATGATTAAAGCTGAACCGAAAGGCCTTACACCGCCATGCTGGGTGTACATCTGTTTCATGTCACATATTTTTTTAGCTAAACTATCTACTCTTATTGGTTCGTTATAGGTAATTTTATTTACCTGGGATTCTATTCTTGCTCTTTCAATCAAGGCCCTTGCATCAGCTACAAGTCCGGAGGTGGCTGCACCAATATGTTCATCTATCTGGAATATTTTTTCAATTGATTTTGGCTCAACGAGCTTACTTGTTGGTCTTTTGTCTACAACAAGAACAATACCTTCACTTGATTTTACACCTAAAGAAGTTGTACCTCTCTTTACAGCTTCTCTTGCATATTCAACCTGAAAAAGTCTTCCATCTGGGCTAAATACAGTTATAGCCCTATCATATCCTGCTCCTGGCAT
>JAEYSH010000021.1 GCA_023434825.1 Methanobacteriota archaeon
AAGTTAAATTTGCTGCAGGAATCGCACCAATAGCACCTGTTGACCCAGATGGACTTAAAGCAATGGGTAAAACAACCGACGCTGTTTTATTTGGAGGTAGGACTTACTACTACATCCAATCAGAAGAAGGCGACGATTTAAAAGCATTAGCTGAAAATCTACCATCATCAGCATCTGAAGGATATGGTAAACCATTCTACGACGTATTTAAAGAAGCAGAATACGATTTCTACAAAATCGACAAAGGAATGTTTGCACCCGCTGAAGTGGTCATAAATGATTTAAGAACTGGTGAACTCTTCAGAGCAGGATACGTAAACGCTGAACTTCTTCAGAAATCATTCGGTTTATAATTTTTTTATAAACTATTTTTTTAATTTTAATCAGTTATTAATAACCTGAAAGTTTCAACTTATTTTTCGATAATTTTATACATTGTTCCATTGATTAATTATTATGCTATGATAATTTATATTCAAAATATTTTATAAGCAAAAACTGTGGATTTGAATATACTTAAATTTTATTAAGTGATTATATCAAACATTATCACTGTCTAAGAGGAATAAAATATGTCAAAGCGCTCATGGGAACTGTTAAATTCTTTATGGATTATTTTAACATTTACTTATTTTACTAACTTTTTCGCTTTTATTTACGCTGGCATTAGAGCTAAAAATCGAAGATGGAGTTTATATGGGATGATATATCTTCTTCCTCTTGTTATTTCACAATTTGCAGCTAATTATTATGCCGGCCCTAACCCCGTTGATGGTCAAATTTTACCTCCCAACCCTGTTACAGATATAATAGGATATATTTTCTTGGCAGCGTGGGGTATATCAATTGCTCATGCATTTTATATCCGTAAAGAATATTTAATGCGCCTAAAATCGTTAGAAGAGGTACGCAGTACTGCAAATTTACATTTCCAGCTAAAACTTAAAGAGATAAAAGATGCAGAGGAAAGAAATCTAAGACAAAATATCAATAACGAATATAATGAAAATCGTCATGAACCTAAATTGCCTAAAATGTCCAATAATGTTAAAGAACCAGTTTCTTTAATTGTTGATATAAATAATGATCCTGAAGAGATAATAGCAAAGCTTCCAGGTGTTGGGATTATCCTGGCTAAAAAAGCTGTTGAATTAAGGCAAATATCACAGTTTAGATCTCATGAGGAATTTGGTGAAGCTTTAGGTCTTAAACCTCATATTGTAGAGCAGATTAGACCTTCAATTATTATAACTCTCAATGAAATAAAAATTCAAAAGAGAGGCCGGTTGATAGATATATAAATGCATTTTAAATGCATATAAATGGTATCAAAGCCTTTCAGTGACTGATATATTGATTGGCAGTCTATATATCCATGAAAAATCTGATTTTAGTAGACCATTGGTGGGTTAATCCAATCAAAGATATCATTTTTTAAGTGGCAGATATAGTAAAAATGATTTATCTTCAAATTCAGAACGCATAGAAATCATGATTCAAGAAGAGGGTAATATTTCGGTAAATGACCCGATGGATATCCAGTTTATTTAGAAAAGATTTTCAGAAAATTGATATAAATCCATTTTTATCTTGATTTTAGTTTTTCCTGCTTATTTCATGGTGATATACTTCACCAGAAGCATTGACAGGGTCAATATGAATTGTTACATAAGATAAGTACTGTAAATGATATAAGAGATGGTTTTGAGCATTTTTGGCAATTTCGTGCCCTTCTTCTACAGAAAGCTCTGGATCCACAGCTAAATTAATCTCTGCCTGGAGCCTGTGACCCAACCATCTAACTCTAACCTCTGTAACATCTCTTACTCCTGGAACATGGGTTAATGCTAATCGTATATTATCTATAATTTCAGGGTCTACTCCATCAAGAAGGCGCGTGAAAACGGATTTACCAGATTGCCATACAATTCTAAAAAGAAAAATAGTAATGAGAATACCAATTACAGGATCTGCAAGTGGAAAACCTAGCCATACTCCTACAGCGCCAATTAACACAGTTAAACTGGTAAATCCATCTGCGCGGGCATGATATCCATCAGCAATCAAGGATGCGCTCGCAATTTCTTTTCCAACTTTGATACGGAATATTGAAACGATTTCATTACCAAGAAAACCAATAATAGATGCTGCAGCAACAGACCATAAATTTTGCAATGTCTGGGGATGTAAAAAACGATTGATGGTTTCATATCCTGCAAAAACCGCACTTAGAAATATTATAATTACTATTGCTACTCCTGCTAGATCCTCAAATCGGCCGTATCCATAGGTAAATGTTTTACTTGGATTTTTCAGTGAAAGTATAAATGCAATCCACAGGGGAATAGCCGTAGCTACATCTCCAAAATTGTGAATGCTGTCTGCAAAAAGCGCCACACTTCCGGAAAACACAACAATGACCAGCTGAAATACTGCAGCTGGAAGTAATGCTATAAATGACCATTTTATTGCCCAAATACCCTTTTCAGTACTGATTATATTTGGATCTACAACTCCATGAGCGTGGCCGAATTCTTTACTCCTTTTATTTTGTGATCTTTTGTTATCTGGCATTTTTAAACCATCTAATCTTTAATGATTAATTATCTTTTTCATTGATATTAATCTAGCAATTTTGCCATTAATTTTTTAGGCTAAATTGATAATGAGAATAGATAAATTAATAGTTTAAAAAAAATGCCTGCATTGTTTATAGGACATAGTTCTCCTATGAAGGTTTTCAAAATGCCCCTATTTCTATGAGGTGTTTCCAGATTGGATAAATACTTAAAATAAAGGTTTTTCTAATTATTTTTGAAATTGGTGATAATTAACTAATTCAATTTCATTATAAAGTTTATTTAAATTTTATTGTAGATATTATTTGCTTGAATTCAGGCAAATATTTGTCAAATAGCTCTGGACTTGAATAAAACTGTAAAATGTACACATTTTGACCTTTTCCAGCTGTAACAAAAAGAGTTTTTTGTGTAGTATTATCGGGGTTATAATCGTAAGTTGTTGCCTCATAAGCCGTTAAATCACTATCTGCTGTATTATTTTCCATAATTATGGATGCTTTTAATTGTTTCAGGTCTTTTATATTCCTTTTTTGATACTCCTGAAATGAATTTACTCCCAAATAAGATAAACTGTATTTTTGGACCACTAAATGGACATCTGAATTGTGCCAGTTTAAAAGGCCTATTTCATGTAGGTCCCCAGATAAGATTTGATTAATAAAATTTGGAATTTTGATCCAATTCTCAGAATAATTGAATGTTATTCCTTTTTTAGAAAAAGTATTAGTTATATTTCTGGATATTGAACTGGAATTAGTGTTATTGAAAAATATTCCATCCTTAGATATTGTCATTTTTGCATTTTTTGATACGGGAACAGTGAATTTACCTGTAAAAGAGGCTATAATTACCATTAAATAAATTATAACTGTTGCACTTAATCTTGCTATGTATTCTTTTAAGATTATAAAAAATGAGGTAATCATTCTCATGTGTTAACCTCTTTATTGAAGTAACAATCTAATCATTAAGATGTCACTATAAATATATGTTACTCTTATTAAATATGCTTAAATTAGCAACTGATTAATGTAATTCAAATATTTATAATTTTATTAGGAGTATGGATGTTAAAATACAGTAAAAATCTTAAATAAGATTAATCTGGTATAAATTTGGGTGTAAATTTGGAAAAAGTTATTAAATAGGTCTTACTAATTTTTATTATACAGTTTAGGAAGTGAAAAAAATATGATTCAATGGAGACCTGTAA
>JAEYSH010000030.1 GCA_023434825.1 Methanobacteriota archaeon
TATTTATATCTTAAATAACCTTTTAATAGTTGAAATTGGAGTAATATTAGTTGAAAGTGTTCTAATTATGTTAATATTGGATATAAATTATAAAAAAGCGTTTTTTGTTTCTTTAACGGCTAATACAGTTACTGCATTCATTGGTTTATCTGGTTTAGTTAATTTAATTTAGATTTTCCAATTAAAAATTTAAAAATAATTATTTATAGTTTAATTTCATTTAGAACAATATTAACTTCATTTCCATTATCTAAAAATTCTATTGAACCATTAAATTGACCTAATAGTGTTTCAATTAGTTCTAAATGAGATTTATCTTCTTTAATATTATCTGATTCTTCACAGGAACCATAATAATTTAATTTTAGTTTTATATTGTCATCAAGAGATTCTAATCCTATATTAACTTTACATTCTTGAAATTGATCCTTCATTTTATCAGATAGAAGTTCATTTAAAATAAGTCCTAGAGGAATTGCAGTATTTATATCTACTAGTACCTCTTTCATGTTTAAATTAAACGTTAATTGATTTCTATTTAATCCATAAATTTCAATTAAATATCTTATTAGGTCATCTGTATATTTATAAAAATTAACCAGTGCAAAATCTTCAGATTGCTCTAAAATTTCATTTAATTTCATCATTGCATTTACTCTGGTCTGGCTTTTAATATTTAATTCATTGGGGTCTTCATCTAAAGTAAAAGAAGGAGTAATGCCCATAATTCCTGCAATAATCTGCAGTGTAAATTGAATTCTCTTGTAAATTTCTTCAATTAGAATTTCTTTTTCTTTTATTTCTTCATGAAGACATAAATTTGTCTCTTCCAGTTCTTCTGTCCTTTTTTCAACCAGTTCGTTTAAATAATATCTGTGGCGGATTAATTCATCTTCAATAAGTTTACGTTCTATTGCATATGAAATTGATCTTGAAAGCAATAGACTACTAACCTGTCCTTTAACTAAGTAATCTTGTGCACCTTCTCTTACTGCTCTTATAGCAGTATCTTCATCGTCAAATCCACTTAATATTACAATAGGTATCTCCGGAGCTTGTTCATAAACACTTGCAAATGTATCCAGTCCAGAACTATCTGGAAGGCTTAAATCAAGGAGTAAAATATCAAATCCATCATTTAAAAGAAGTTTTAATCCGGATTCCAGCCTATCTGATGAAATTAATTCAAAGGAGGGTGTATTTACTTCACTTAACATCTCCTCTATTAATCGTAAATCATAAGGGTTGTCTTCTATTATAAGAACCCTTATCAATTTATCTTCCATAATTAACCATCCGTGATTAAACTAAGGTAATTCAACTACTTTTAGCCAGAAATCTTCAATTGCATTAATAACTTTAAGGAACTGATCAAAATCAACAGGTTTAGTAATGTAACAATTCGCATGATTGCTGTAAGTCTTAATAACATCTTCCTTGGCGCTTGAAGTCGTTAAAATAACAATAGGGATACTTTTTAAATTTTCATTGTTCTTTACTTCTTTTAGAACTTCTCTCCCGTCTTTACGAGGTAAATTAAGGTCTAATAAAATAATATCTGGAAGTGGAACATCAAAAAACTCATTTTCATTGTTCAAGAATTTCATAGCATCTACGCCATCTTTAACTACATGTATCTTATTTTTGATATTAGTATCTTTGAAAACCTCTTCTATTAACCTCGCGTCAGCAGGATTATCCTCAACCAGTAAAATATTTGTAACATTTTCCATAATATTCCCCCGAAGTTATTTTAAATAATTTTATGATATGATAATTTTTAATTTCATTACCATAATGCAAGTACCAATATGAAAAATATGGATTCAATGGTGAAATGAAGAGCCCTATGTTGTAGATGGGTCATTTTTAGCCCGGCAAGTTCGTGATAAACGTCCACAACCATGTGAATCAATGCAGCAAGTATACCTATTTCTAAGTTTAAAAATACTATGGATAAGACTATGAAATGAAATACCGCCTCCAGACCTTCGTGTATTATCCAGAGCCGTAGATTTGAAGCTACATTTCGTTTAATTATTCCTGCAAGTAAAATGTAGAAATCTGCGAGAATGCTCCACATTATTTTGCTATGTATTTCGTCACTGATTGCAAGTACGACAGCAATGTAAAACCATAGAAGTTCCATAGATATCACCGATATAAAGGGAATAATTAATTTAAATAATATTTATATTTATCAATATTTATCAAAGTACTACTTTGAAATTATATAAAATTTTGCTAAATTATATAGTCAAATGACTTAACATATATAATATAAACTAACTTGTTCTTAAATTTATATAAGGGAGAATATAGATAATAACAGCAATATTTAAAAAGACAATGTGAACTGTCTTATAATAATAGAATTGACCGAATTAATTAAATTAACTTATTTTAAATATATTTTATATTTTATAGGTATTAGGAGAGTATAGATGACTGACAGCAACATTCCAAAGGACTATGATCATAAAAAAGAAACACTTTGGCAGAATAAATGGCAAAAGGACAATGTTTACAAGTTTATAGGTGATGGAACTAAACCGAATTATATTATAGATACTCCACCACCATACCCAACAGGCGCTACCCATATGGGTCATGTTTTAAACTGGACTTATATTGACATAACTGCTCGATTTAAAAGAATGCAAGGCTATGATGTACTTTTCCCACAGGGATGGGATTGCCATGGATTACCAACTGAAGTTAAAGTGGAAGAAACTCATGGAATTAAAAAAGGAGATGTTCCACGTGAAGAATTCAGGCAAATGTGTGTAGATTTAACCAGAGATAACATAAAACAGATGAAGGCACAGATGATTTCCATTGGGTTTTCACAGGACTGGTCCAGAGAATTTGTCACCATGACTCCAGAATACATGAAGAGAACACAGCTTTCATTTTTAAAAATGTATAATGAAGAGCAGATTTACAGGGGAATTCACCCTGTAAATTGGTGTCCGAGGTGTGAAACCGCAATTGCGTTTGCTGAAGTGGAATATCATGAAAATGAAACTTTTCTAAATTATCTGGAATTCCCTGCTGAAGACGGAGAAAACGGTGTTTTAATAGCAACAACAAGGCCTGAACTTTTATCTGCATGTGTGGCAGTTGTTGTGCACCCTGAAGATGAACGATATAAAGATCTTGCAGGTAAAAGACTTGAAGTACCACTATTCGGACGTTCAGTAGAAGTTATTACCGATACTGAAGTTGATCCAGAATTTGGTACTGGTGCAGTTATGATCTGTACCTTTGGAGATAAAACAGATGTTTTATGGGTAAATAAATATGATTTAGATATTATTGAGGCAATTGATGAGCAGGGAATTATGCAGGAAGTTTCAGGAGTATACTGCGGCCTTAATATTAAAGAATGTAAAGAAAAAATAATTGATGACCTTAAAAAAGAAGGTTATCTCAAAAAACAGGAAAATGTTGACCTGAATGTAGGACTTTGCTGGAGATGTAAAACACCTATTGAAATTCTTGTAAAAAATCAATGGTTTGTTGCTGTTAAAGACCTCGTTGATGATGTTAGAGAAGTTTCAGACGAATTAAAGTGGACTCCAGAATATATGGAAACACGTCTTTTAAACTGGACTGGATCAATGGACTGGGACTGGTGTATTTCACGTCAAAGGATTTTTGCAACTCCTGTTCCTGTATGGTACTGTGCAGAGTGTGGTAAGGTACATATAGCTTCAGAAGATATGCTGCCTGTTGATCCAACTCAAGATAAACCTGAAGGAAAATGTGAATGTGGATGCAGCGACTTTATTGGGGAAACTGATGTTTTAGATACATGGATGGACAGTTCCATAAGCCCACTTTCAATTACAGGCTGGCCGGATGAAAGCTTCAAAAATTACTATCCTACAGCTTTAAGGCCTCAAGGACACGACATTATCCGAACATGGGCATTTTACACAATTCTTAGATGTAAAGCTTTAACTAATGAAAGGCCTTGGGATGAAATAGTTGTAAATGGAATGGTATTTGGTGAAGACGGCTATAAAATGAGTAAGTCAAGAGGAAACGTTATTTCTACCGAGGAAGTTTTAGAAGATTACGGAGCTGATGCATTAAGACTTTGGGCTGCAAACAGTGTTCCTGGTTCTGATGTTCCATTTGCATGGAAAGATGTCAAATATGGTTATAAATTCTTAAGAAAATTCTGGAATGCATTTAGATTCATTAATATGCATATTGAAGGCTTTGAAGCTACTTTATCTGAAGATGAAATCTATGCTAATTTAAATCCTATGGATAAGTGGATATTATCAAAATTAAATAGAGTTGTAGCTGAAATAACTGATTCTATTCAATCATACACCTTTGCAAATGCTGTAAACAAAATTCAAGCATTTGTATGGCATGATTTCTGTGATGAATATATAGAAGCAGTAAAATACAGATTATATGGAAATTCAGAAGAACTTGCAATTTCAAAAGAAGTAGCACAATACACTCTTCAAACAGTTATATTAACTTCTTTAAAGCTTTTAGCTCCACTTACTCCTCACTTTGTCGATGAAATTTATCAATACATGTCCACTGAGGAAATTAGTATTCATAATACACTTTGGCCTGAACTTAATGAAAAATTAATCAGTGAAAGTGCAGAAGAAATTGGAAAAGTTGGAGTAGAAATTATTGGTGAGATTAGAAGATTCAAATCTACCTCTAAAATGTCATTGAATACTCCAATTAAAGTATTAAATGTTTATTCCACAGATTCTACTTTACTAAATAGAATAGAAGAGTTAAGCGATGATATTAAAGGAACAATGAGAATAAAAGATTTGAATGCAATGTCTGGAAAACCTGATATTAAAGAAAAAGTAACTGAAATCATCCCACAAATGGCAAAAATTGGTCCAGAGTTTAAAGGAGATGCTCCTAAGGTTGTTAAATATTTGCAATCTGAAAATATGGATGAAATAGTAGCTAAACTGGATAAAGATGGCGAAATAATCATAGACGGATGTAAAATTACATGGGATCATATTGATGCCAAAAAAGAAGTAGTTGGAAAAACTGGTGAAAAGGTAGAAGTCATCCACGCTGACAATTTAGATGCTATCTTAGAAATAACTGTCTAAGTGATTCTATGGAACTAATAGTTGAAAAAACAGATTCAATTGAAGGAGTAATTAAAGCTCCCTCTTCAAAAAGTTATACTCATAGAGCCATTATAATAGCATCCCTTGCAGATGGAAAATCAACCCTTAAAGATCCTCTACTTTCTGAAGATACATTGGCATCTTTAAATGCCTGTAAATCGTTAGGATGTGAAATTAATCAAGAAGAAGATAAATTGGTTGTTATTGGTACTTCCGGTAATCTTAAAACACCAGAAGATGTAGTAGATCTCAAAAATTCAGGCACAACTCTCAGGATAATGACTAGTGTTTCTTCACTTTCTTCTAATTATACAGTTTTCACTGGAGACAGCTCATTAAGGACAAGGCCCATGCAAGATTTGCTCGATGCACTAAGTGGTCTTGGAGTAACTGTTTTTTCAACAAAAAATAATGGTAAACCTCCAATATGTATTAAAGGAGGATTTAAAGGGGGTAAAACTGATATTAAAGGTAATATAAGTTCTCAGTTTATTTCTTCACTCCTTATAGCTTCGCCATATGCTGAAAATCCAGTTGATATTAATATTAAAGGGGATTTTATTTCAAAACCATATGTTGATATGACCACTGATGTGATGGAAAAGTTTGGAGTAATTCCCGATTATGATAAAGAAAATAATTTTTTTCATATAAATCCTCAAACTTATAAATCAAGGGATTATACAATAGAAGGAGATTATTCATCAGCTTCTTATATCGTTGGTGCAGCAGCAGCGCTTGAGGGTGATGTTAGAATACGTAATCTTTTTAAAGATTCAAAGCAGGGCGATAAACAGATATTGGATATTATTAAGAAAATGGGCGCTGAAGTTAAATTTAAGAATGATGAAGTTATAATACGTGGACATGGGGAACTAAACGGTGTAGAAGTTAATCTGGAAAATGCACCGGACTTATTGCCAACAGTTGCTGCGCTTGGTGCAGTATCTAGAGGAGTCACTAAAATTACAAATGTGGAACACGCACGGTTTAAAGAGACTGACAGAATACATACGTGTGCTCTTGAGTTATCAAAGCTTGGCGTACAGCTAGAAGAATTAAAAGACGGCCTTTTAATTAAAGGAGGAGCTAAAGGAGGGGTTGTAACTTCTCATGGGGATCACCGCCTTGTTATGGCCCTTTCACTGGTTGGATTGAAGGTTGGTAATGTAAAAATAGAAAATGCGTCTGTTTATGATGTATCGTTCCCTAATTTCCCAGAAGGCATGAGGAAACTTGGATGTGGGATTAAAAAGGATATTTAATATTAAATTTATCTTTAAACAGGTTGAAAAAATGAAAGAAAGGAAAAAAGGGACAAAAATTGTAATTGTAGGGTCAGCAGATTCTGGGAAAACCACAACAATAGAAAACATATTAGACCGTAAAAATGAAAAAGTAACAAAAATTGAGCATAAAGGGACTACTGTTGCTCTTGATTATGGAAATACAGTGATTAACGGTGAAAGGCTGCATATTTTTGCCACCCCCGGTCAGGAAAGATTCACATTTATGAGGGAAATACTTTCAACTGGAATAGATGGCGCTATTTTGGTTCTGGATAATTCTAATGGAATTACAGATACAGATATAAAGATAATGGGTAATTTAAACTCAAATAATGTTCCTTATGTGATATTTTGTAATAAACAGGATATTGCGCCGGGGAAAATTGAATCATCATATATAAAAGAACATATACCGATAATTCTTACTACAGCAAAGAGTGGTGAAGGAATTAAAGAAGGATTAGAAACTCTTTTAGAATTAATGGAGTTATAAAAACTTTTTTAATTAATTTTAACGCGATATTATGCCAATAACTTTAGGTCCGTCAACTATTGCCAGTCAATTCTGGTGTGAAATGGCTGTTGATTTAAGACGTAAACATGGAGAAGTTTCAACACCAGAAAAGGAAGCAGGTACTGAAATTCATAAAGATCGATTTCTTGAAGTACTGGATGAAATTATTGTAGAAATTAAAACTCCTGGAGATAAACTTCATTCTAATTTACATAACATTCTTGTAGGTCTGGATCTCTTTGAAAAAGAGGGATTGACTCGTGAACTTCCTATTTTATCTAAATTTGATTTTGCTTTATTAATGGGAATAATTGACGAGATTAAAGAAGTTAAAGAAATAGATTTTTTCGCTAAAAAGCAGAAAGGAGATAATAAAACACGTATAATTGAAATGAAGACTCGAAAAAGTCTAAATCCTCCATCAGCTCAGCAGATTTTAAGAGATAGGATGCAGGGAATGATCTACTGGTACGGTTTAAATTCAATGGTGGAAGGAAAAACTGAAATGGGAGATTTCTGGCAAGCTTTCGGTGTTGATTTAATTGAAAATGATTTTAATGAAATGATTTTAAGTGAAGAATACCTTAAAAGTCTTCAAATACCTGAAAGTGAATGGAAAGAGCGTGGAACTCTTCTATCAGTGGGTAATTTAATAAAGAAAACTCTTAAAAAAGTCTCTAATTTACCTGAGCTATCTGAAACGATAGAAATCATATATATAAATCAAAAAAACCTTATGGAAGTCCACAGAGAGAAATTTAAGTTTGATGAAAGACTTTTCACGCGCGGTATGAAATGGGCTCTTGAATACTGGAAAGGAGCGCGAGAACCAGCTTCAGTTGGTGATAGAAATAACTGGAAATGTGATTTTTGCAGTTATTATACTCTTTGTCCTGCAATTCATAAAAAATGGGGGCTAAATGATTCAAACACAGAAAAAAATCAAGATAATAATGGATAGACTCACAAAATATGTAGCAGAGCCAGTAAAAAATCCAAACCCATTTAGAGTACTTATTACAACAATTCTTTCACAGCGTACACGTGATGAAAACACTGATCAGGCTGCTGCAGCACTTTTTGATGTTTACAAAACTCCTGAAGAGATCGCTAAAGCTCCAACGGAAGAAGTTGAGAAATTAATAAAAAAAGCCGGTTTTTATAGAGTAAAAACAAAAAGAATAAAAGAAGTTTCTCGAATTATCCATGAAGATTACAATGATATTGTTCCCGATGATATAGAAGAGCTTTTAGGTCTTCCGGGTGTTGGAAGAAAAACAGCAAACTGTGTTATTGTATACGGCTTTAGAAAAAGTGCTATTCCTGTAGATGTGCATGTTCACAGGATTTCAAATCGTTTAGGACTTGTTAATACTAAAACTCCTGATGATACTGAATTTGAACTTGCTAAAATTGTTCCAGAATGTTACTGGCTTGATTTAAATGAAAAGTTTGTGAGGTTTGGACAGGATATTTGCAGACCTATTGGGCCTAAACATGAAAACTGTCCTATAAATGACCTTTGTGACTTCTATAAAGAAATTAAAGAGTAAAATTAACAAAATAAATCTAGAATGAATTTCTATGTGGACTGAGCTCCAAAGATAAATAAAGCATTCCTTTTTACAACTAAAGGAGCTGAATTTAAACCTGTAGATATGAGTTCTACTTTGAATGAAACAGTTGGCACTCTTAGCAGTGTAATTAATGAATTTCATGCAGAAATAACTTATGATAAGCTTCCATGGGTTATGAGAGATGCCAGACAGTTACAGAGAGTCTTTCAGAACTTAATTTCAAATGCTATTAAGTTTAGAAAATGTGAAGAACCTCTTAAAATCCATGTATCCTCTTATAGAAATGATGATAATGAATTTGTATTTAGCATTAAAGATAATGATATTGGAATAGAAGAACAATACCGTGAACGTATGATCACAATATTCCAGCGTTTACACACAAGAGATGTATATGAAGGAACAGGAATAGGATTGTCTGTAGTTAAAAGGATTATTGAACATCATGGTGGTCGTATTTGGGTTAAGTCTGACTTTGGTGTGGGTTCTACATTTTATTTCACCATTCCAATTAAATCTGTTCAAAATGGAAGGGGAAATTCCTAAAATACAGTTAAATTTTATTGAATAATATGTAAACAATACTCGACTATATTTAGCCACATGTCATTATATTTCTTGGATTCAAATTTTTGCTGGATTTATTTACAATTAAGTACTGCTAATTTGCTGGTTACTACTAGTTTAGCCTCTAAAAGCGCTTTATTAGGAGATTCACTATTTTTAATTGTAACTTCAATTTTCTTTAATAAAGATTCTAAATCTGCGGGTTTGCATTTATAGGCTTCTTTTAATAAGTTATTAGATTTATTATTGTTTTCCACGTTATTCAACCTTAAAAATTTTTTTAAATATTTTATTTTTTTTTTTTTTAATTTATATTTTTTTTTTTTTTTTTTTTTATATAATTGATTAGAAATATGAATATTTTAGAATAAGTCGGTGATTAGGCATATAATAGATAATTAAGGTCATTATTTGTTTTTTATTGCATAGTTTTATATAATATTAATTTATACTATAATTTATATTATTAAGGAGGAGATAAA
>JAEYSH010000157.1 GCA_023434825.1 Methanobacteriota archaeon
ACTCCGTATTTTTGTTTCATCATTATTCTAGAAATTTTCTGGCTAATTAAAAAATAACCGCCCATATGAGAGATTACATTTTCTTTGTAACTATCAAAATTAACATCTTCAAATATTGTTCCATATTCTTTATTACGAGGATAAGCACTATTTACTAGAGCATCAATTTTACCGTATTTTTTTCCTACTTTTTGAATGAAATTATCAATTGATTTTTCTGAGGTAATATCAAGTGAAACGTAAGAGACTTTTTTATTTTTTAAATCATTATTTAATTCATCAGAAATTTTTTTTCCTTGTTCCTCATTAATATCTCCAATAATTAATTGAGCACCAAACTCTAAAAGACCTTTACAAAATTCTTTTCCAAGTAGACCTGTTCCTCCAGTAACTATTATTACTTTATCTCTTAAATCCATAAGTCCTCTGTACATAATTTTCACCTGATTGAGCTAACCTTTTAATAGATTAATAGTTCTATTATTATTATATTTAATTTATTTATTGGTTATATTAGAGTATTTAATGGTAATGCACATGGAAACAAAAGTAAATTTTATTAAAAAAGGAAAATGTTTCATAATTGCGGAAGCAGGAGTAAATCATAATGGATCTGTAGAAATGGCTAAAAAAATGGTAGATGCTGTTAAAAACGTAGGGGCCGATGCAGTCAAATTTCAAACATTTAACGCAGAAAAACTTGTTACAAAAAATGCTGAAAAGGCAAGTTATCAAATCAAAAATTCTGGAGAGGAATCTCAATATGATATGATAAAGAGATTAGAACTCTCAAATAATGAATTTAAAGAAATTGTAGAATACGCAAAAAAAAAGAATATAATTCTTCTTTCATCTCCATTTGAAGAGGAAAGTGTTAATTTATTAGATGAAATTGGTATCCCTGCTTTTAAGGTCGCTTCTGGAGAAATTACTAATTTTCCGTTACTTGAAAATATTGCAAAAAAACAAAAACCTATTATATTATCTACAGGAATGTCTACTCTTGGTGAAGTTGAAAATGCAATTAATTTAATAGGAAAATTTAATGATAATATAATTTTAATGCATTGTTTAACAAGTTACCCTGCTAAAAAAGAAGATACTAATCTGAATGTTATTAACACATTAAAAAATGCATTTAAACGACCTGTAGGGTTTTCAGATCATACATCAGGAATAGAAATGTCATTAGCTGCTGTGGCTCTAGGTAGCTGTATCATAGAAAAACATTTCACGCTTGATAAAAATCTTCCCGGACCAGATCATAAAGCTTCGTTGGAACCTCATGAATTTGCTGTGATGGTTAAATCAATAAGAAATGTAGAAAAAGGTATGGGAAATGGAATAAAAAAACCGACATGTGATGAGATAGAAATAAAAAAGGTAGTAAGGAAAAGTATTGTTGCAAAAAATGATATCTTAAGTGGAACCATTTTAAATAGCGATATGTTAGACATTAAGCGACCGGGCACGGGTATTGAGCCTAAATATATTGATAAATTAATTGGAAAAGAAACAATTGAGAATATCAAAAAAGATACTTTAATAAAATGGAATCAGTTAAAATGAAAAGAAAAATTCTTTATATAACGGGTACCCGTGCGGACTATGGTTTAATGAGGTCTATTTTATTTGAAATGGAAAAAAACCAAGATATAGACCTGGAATTGGTTGTGACTGGAATGCATCTTATGAATGAATTTGGGATGACCATAGATGATATAAAAAAAGATGGCTTTAAGTTTCATGAAGTCACTGCAACCTTTGAGGAAGATAATAAAATTTCTATGGCTAAATTCATAGGAAATTTTATTAAATCATTTTCAGAGTATATATTAACCATAAATCCAGATATAATCCTCCTTTTAGGGGATAGGGGAGAAATGTTGGCTGGTGCAATTGTGGGGGCATATTTAAACATTCCAACAGCTCATCTACATGGAGGAGAAATTACATCTACCGTTGATGAATATGCAAGGCATGCAATTACAAAACTTGTTAATATACATCTCCCGGCAACTGAAAAAAGCGCTGAAAGGATTATAAAAATGGGAGAAAATCCAGATAATGTTTTTGTAGTTGGGGCTCCTGGTTTAGACCATATTTTAAATGAAAAATTAGTAGATCCAGAAAGTATTTCTGTAAAATATAATTTAGATTTAAATGAACCAATTATTATTCTTGTACAACACCCAGTTACGTTAGAATCTGATAAAGCTATTTCTAAAGCTCGTATGGCTCTTGAAGCTATTGTTGAATTAAAGATTAAGACTATAATAATATATCCCAATGCTGATGCTGGAGGAAGAAAGATCATTGAATTAATAAATGAATATGAAAATTTATATTTTATTGATTCTTATAAAAGTATTCCTAGTATAGATTATCTTGGTTTAATGAGCATAGCAAGCGTTATTGTAGGTAACTCTAGTAGTGGTATTATAGAAGCGCCTTCTTTTAAATTACCTGCGGTTAATATAGGATCTAGACAAGAAGGAAGGGAAAAAGCTATAAATGTAATCGATGTAGATTATGATAAAGAAAAAATTAAAAGTGCAATTTTAAAAGCAATCAATGATAAAGAATTTAAAGATACTCTCAATGATTTAAAAAATCCGTATGGCGATGGAAAAACTGGAAAGAGAGTTGTAGATATTTTAAGTAATATAAAATTAGATGATAAATTAATGGATAAAAAATTAAAGTTATAGCTTGTGGCGAAAATATGTCCAATGAAAGATTTAATAAATGGAAACCGCCTGAAATCGAGGAAAGGAAACTTAATGAATATAGTTGGTTAGTGCAAAATAAAAATAATCTCAAATTAGGTTATAAAACGGATATTGGCGCTTTCACATACATTAACGCTAAAAATGGTGTTAAAATTGAAGATCATGTCCAAATAGGATCGCACTGTTCAATTTATTCTGTATCTACAATAGATAATAAGGAAGGGCCTGTTACACTTAAAAAAAATTGTAAAATTGGTACACATTCTGTTGTGATGCCCAATGTGACTGTTGGTGAGAACTCAATTATAGGCGCTTTCAGCTTTGTAAATGAAAATATACCTGAAAATGTTATTGCATTTGGCGTACCTGCAAAAATAATGCGAAAACTTACTAAAAATGAAATAAAAGAAATTGAGGAATAATTATGAGCTGGAAAATCCCTCTTTTTAAAATTTACTGGGATGAAGATGACGTTAATCACGTTGAAACTGAAATTCAATCCGGAATGAATTGGGCAGTAGGTCCTAAAGTCGAAGAATTTGAAGAATTAATTAAGGAAGAAATTGGAACAAAATATGCTGTAACTTTTAACTCAGGAACTTCTGCGCTTCATGCTCTTTTTCTTGCACATAGAATATCTAAAGGCGATGAAGTAATAGTTCCTTCATTTACATTTATAGCTACTGCCAATTCTCCTCTGTTTGTTGGAGCCAAACCTGTTTTTGCAGATATTGAAGAAGAAACGCTAGGTTTAGATCCTGAAAGTCTAAATGAAATGATAACGGACAAAACAAAAGCAATTATGCCTATACATTATGGGGGATGTCCATGTAAAGTTAGAGAACTTAAAGAAATAGCTGAAGATCATGATCTCATTTTAATAGAAGATGCAGCTGAAGCTATGGGAGCAAAAA
>JAEYSH010000105.1 GCA_023434825.1 Methanobacteriota archaeon
GGAATGGTAAATCCTTTAACTGGTGGAGGAATAATTAGTGGTATGGAAGGCGGACTAATCGCTGGTGAAATTGCTGCAGAAGCGGTTAAAGAAGATGATATGTCTGCAAAAAATCTTTCAAAATACGATAAACGCTGTGCAGATGAAATTGGTGACTCATTTAAAAAATACATGAAATCAAGGGATTACCTGGAGAGTTTATCTGATGAAGAATTAGATTCAATTGCTAAAGCGTTTAATGAAACTGAATTTGAAAGAATAAGTACCACAGAACTTCTTAAAGTCCTGGTTAAAGTTTCACCAAAAGCTTTATTGAAGCTTGGAAAATTATTCTAAATCTATTTAAGGCCAAAAGGCCTTTTATTTTTCTATTTTTTGAATTTTTTATTTAAATAAGAGTTATTTTTAAAATAAAATAATGATTATACACAAAAAGAAGAATATTAAAGCTATTTGGTGATATGCTCTATCTGCAAGATATAACATTTCTTCGTTTTTGGTGAATAGTGAAAGATATAGCGGGATCGCGGCTAAAAATGCAGGTACAATGGCTACTGCAAACTGAATATAATTCATTTGCCCAATGTATAATATATAAAGTAATAAAACTCCTCCTATTCCTCCAATAATGCTTGCAGGGATCTTTTTTGATTTATACATCATATATGTGCTTAAACCTGCAATATACATGAACAGATACACGCTAACTGGTACAATTAATACATTACCTAGCAATATACAACAAGAAGCGATTCTAAGAACAGTATTTGTTGCAGTACTTGTAAAAGGAGCTAATAATGTTTCTTTAAGCCTTATTGGGGGTAGTGTATATGCCAACTGATTTAAAAGCATTAATCCTAATATTATCGCAAATCCAGCGTTTAAAGTGAGTAATGATGCTGTAAATACTAATATAATTAAAATTGCACAAAACAGTGCTATCCATTTTTTATCCACATTTTCTTTAATGAAAGCTCTATTTCTTTTTGAGTAATCTTTACGATCAATTTCAAGGTCTGTAAGGTCATTTAGACTGTATAAAGCGCCCCATAGTATGGATACTAATAAAAGACCTTCCAGTATCTCCAGGGGATTAGTTATGACAACGCCTGAAAAATAAGCATAAGTCAGGGCCAGTAGATATGCATTAACATTTTTAGATGCCCATGATACTCGTGTGGATTTAATAAGGGTTTTTATCATAATAATCCTCAAAATTGCTTTTTTGCTATTTAATTAAGAATTTGAATGTCTAAAAATTTAAGATTCAAACCTTATAAACATATTAAAATTAGAGTTTTCTTTTTATTATTCTTATTTATCTAGATTAGTTTACTTATTTTTCGAGGGCATTACATATAAATCTTGGTTTGCACCCATATTTTTCAATACATTTACTGATATTTTCTTCATCAACGTCAGTGATATGCATTTTTACAATTTCAGTAGTTTCTTTTTTTGAATAGGATATTTCCAGCACTATAAAAAACTTTTTAAGTATATAGAGAATTAATTTGGAAAATAATCCAAAATCGGTAAAAATATCATATTTTTTACCTCTTATATGAATTCTCCATGCAGTTTGAAATATCAAATTCAAATTTTTGAAATATTTTAAAAACTTAAAATATTCATTAATACATAGTAAATAAAAATAAAAAGAGCTGAAACCTTTTTTATCAGTCCACTGGCTGAATCCAACTGTATCTGGATTTAAAACATGGGCATCATGAAAACTATCTGCAATTAAAATTGCATCAAACTCAGAAAGTTTTTTATAAATTTCTTTCCTTGTCTTTAAGCATAAATCATTTGATAAATTATCATAAACATTACCAAATACTTGTTTTGAATTTTCATCTACAGACTTTAGACCCAATTTCATATCATAAACATTTAAATCAGATTCATGCAGAGCTTTAAAAATATTGGTAGATTTACCAGTTCCAGGAGCTCCCACTACATGAACAATATTACCTTTTTCTTTTTTCAAGGTTTTAAGGATTTTACATAGTTTTATATAACAATCAGTTATTAAAAACACCTTGTTTTCATGGGGAGATTGTACTTTGTACTTTTCCATGATAATATATTCATTTTTAAAGTATATAAATATCAGATACTGGTAAGCTATAAAAAGCCTGTTTAATGTCTAAAATCTGATATTAATCTTTTAAAGAGATATTAATGATTAAATAATATAAGACAATGATATTTTATTATATTATGAGGATCATAATTAATATAAAATATTGCGAGGCTTTTTAATGGCAAAAAGTAGGTGTGTGGTCTGTAATTACGTTTATGATGAAGAAAATGAGGGTATCAGTTTTGAGGAATTAAATAAGGATTGGAGATGCGTAGTTTGCAATTCTCCTAAAACAGAATTTGTTCCTTTAATAAAAGGGGAAGAAGAGAAACCCAAAGAGGAAGAATCTACGGTTTCGGATATTCTAGTTCAACAAATGGTTGAATGGGGAATAAAATATGTATTTGGAATACCTGGAACTTCATCTTTAGGGGTTGTGGATGCTGTAAGGAAAAATGAGGCAATAAAATATATTCAAGTACGACATGAGCAATCTGCAGCATTTATGGCTTCTGCTTATGGTAAACTAACTGGAAACGTGGCTGCATGTCTTACTATTGCTGGTCCCGGAGCTACAAATTTAGCGACTGGATTATATGATGCAAAATTAGATCATTCACCTGTTTTGGCCCTAACTGGAATGGTAAAAAGGCAATTGATTGGGCCTGGTTCGTTCCAGGAAATTGACCAGCATTCGTTTTTCGAGCCGGTTACAGTTTATAATGAAACTTTAATGTCTAAAAAACAAACTGTAAGCTTAATAACTCTTGCAATAAAGCATGCTATAGTAGATAGAGGAGTTGCACATCTAGGTATTCCTAATGATGTCCAGAAAGAATCTCATTTTGAAAAAACGGTTCCTTTTGAAGGAAGTTTCCCCAATAGGGCAGTATCCCCTCCAAAATCTGTTATAATGAAGGCAGCGGAGATTATTGAAAAATCAAAAAGACCAGTAATAGTCGTAGGATTTGGAGCAGTAGGACAGGGAAAAAATATTATTAAAATTGCAGAAAAGATTTCAGCTCCAATAGTTAGTACATATCGGGGAAAAGGAGTTGTAGATGGCTATTATGAATTATATGTAGGTAGTCATGGAGGAATTGGTTCTTCAGCTGCTGCAAAACTTGTTCATGACTCTGATCTTTTAATTGTAATAGGATCATCATTTTCAGATCTTACAAATCTGCCTGAAAAGAGGATAGTTCAGATTGACATGGATCCAATGATGATAGGAAAATCATATCCTGTTGAAATCGGATTACTTGGAAACAGCGCAGAAATAGTGCCTGAACTTTTAAATGCTCTCAATGAAAATAAAAAAGAAGATTATCTGGATGAAATAAGAACAATTAAGAAAAAATGGTTAAAACAATTAGAAGATGAAATTGACACTGGAAAAACACCAATCAGACCTCAATACATAATTAAAGCTTTAAATGATAGAGTTGCAGATGATGCGATAATCACATTAGATGTTGGAGAAAACGGGTGGTGGCCTGGAAGAAATTTCATAATGAAAAGCACTCAAAAGATGATATTATCGGGTTATCTGGGTTCTATGGGTTTTGGACTTCCAGCAGCCATAGCAGCACAGCTTGTTTATCCAGGTAAGCAGATAATTTCTATTTCTGGAGATGGGGGATTTGCTATGGTAATGGCAGATTTCATGACTGCAGTAAAATATGAACTTCCAGTGAAGGTATTTATATTTAACAACGGCGAACTTGCAATGATAAAGCAAGAACAGAAAGCTGAAGGTTATGAAAACTGGGCAACAGACTTACATGATTTTAACTTTGCAGATTACGCTAGAGATTGTGGCGGCATTGGAATAAGGGTTGAAAAAGCTGAAGAGTTAGAAGAAGTAATTGAAAAAGCTTTAAAATCGGATAAAGCAGTTATTGTAGATATAAATACAGATCCTGTTAGATTCATTTAATTTAACAATATCTAACTTATTAAATAAAATATTTAAAATTTATATAAAAGGGCCGCTGATATTAAATCATGGATTCTGAAGAAAAAGGAAGAAAAATTGAGAATTCAAAAGAAAATAGAAAAAAATGCGCCTGTCCATTTTGTCCAAGTTTTCCTCATGATTGCAGTGGGGATATTCTTTACTGTGCAACTGGTAAAAGCAGCTGCGATATTAAACCCGAGGGATGTATTTGTAATACTTGCTCAATTTATTATGAATATGAATTAAATGGAGTATATTACTGTGATAAGGACAAAGC
>JAEYSH010000114.1 GCA_023434825.1 Methanobacteriota archaeon
CTAAAATGGATATGGAAGATGCAAATTTAAATTCAAAAGTTCATATTGAAACATTTGAATCTCTAAAACAAATAAAGGAACAACTGGTAGGGACCGTTGGAATTGAAAGTTCTATGAAAATTGAAACCTTTGAAAGACTAAAGGATTCTTCTTTAAAATTTAAAAATACACAAATTGTTGAGGAAATGAGGCAAATAAAAACAAGCGCAGAAGTTGAAAATATAGTAAATGCACTACGGATTGCTGAAAAGTCTTTAAAAGAAGTTGATTTTAATGGAAAAAATGAAAACGAAGTTGCAGCGCAAATAGAATATAATATGCGCATGAATGGGTCAAATAAAGCAGCTTTTGATACAATTGTAGCATCAGGTAAACGATCTTCACTTCCACATGCAGAACCAACTTTAAATTCTATAGAAATGCCCGTTGTATTAGATTGGGGAGCTAAATATAATAATTACTGTTCTGATACAAGTAGAACAATTATTGAAACAGAAAGACATGAGGAAATATTTAATATCGTTTTAGAAGCGCAGAAAAAAGCTATTGATGCAATAAAACCCGGAGTAAAAGCATCATATATAGATAAAGTTGCAAGAAAAGTAATTGAAGAGTATGGATATGGTGAATCATTTATACACTCAACGGGACATGGTGTAGGTCTTGAAGTTCATGAAAGTCCTTCTTTATCAATGCGTGAAACAGAAAAGCTTCAAAAAGGTATGGTAATTACTGTAGAACCTGGAATTTACCTTGAAAATGAATTTGGTGTTAGAATTGAAGATATGGTTCATGTTACTAACAAAAGAAATGTTTTAAACAAAATTAAGACAAAAATAAATCTTTAAAATTTAAATATGCTTTTATATCTAAATTTTATTCTTTTAAATACTAAAAACTGTTTTAAAAAATAAAAATATCCACATTCACACGGTTATTGAAATAATTCAAAATTAAATTTTAACTTTAATTATTTAAGGTTTGTAAATCATTTATTTTATTAAGTAAGAACCTAAAAAATTTCGATCCTTAAACTAAAATATTAATAAAAATTCAAACTCCCCATACATATTTATTATATAGAGAGAGAATATAAATAAGGTGGAAAAATGGCAATAATACCCAGTGCTCTATCACCAGTATCAAATACCATAGATAACATAGTACCCGAAAAATATATCGTTAAAATTCAGGAAACACTAATTAGAAGCGGAATGTACGTTAAAGCTTCTGACTTAATAACACTTGGTGCTGTAGCTGGTGCCGGGTTAGGATTAATAGCTGCTATTTTAGGATTATTACTTGGATTAAATCCTATTTTAGGATTTGTTATTGGATTTATCGCTCCAAATGCATTACTAGGGATTTATTTATTTTTCATGATGGAAAGAAGAGTTGATTCAATTGAAACTACTACTCCTGACTTTTTAAGGCAAATTGCATCTCTTATTCGGGCAGGTGTAGGGCTTGAAACTGCGCTTGAAGATGTTTCAAAACACGGAAGTGGACCTCTTAATGACGAGTTAAAAAGGGCAGTAATTGAAATCAAAATTGGAAGTACATTTGATGACGCTATTATGGCCATGAGCGGACGTTTAAAGTCCAAAAATCTTGATAGAACTTTTAGAATGATACTGGAAGGTAGAAGAACTGGAGGTAGTTTATCTGACGTTATTGAAACTGTAGCTGAAGATCTAAGAGCAGTTCTTGCTTTAAAAAGGGAAAGAAGAGCTAATGTAATGATGTCAGTAATGTTTTTAATCATTGCAGCTATTGTAGCTGCCCCATTTGCATTAGGAATGATAATGACTTATTCCTCATTTATAAAAGCTCTGGGTAAACCAAATCCTCTTCTAGATGTTGCTACTATCGCTGCTGGAGGCTACATCATTATCCACTCAGTAATAGCAGGATTATTAATAGGTATTGTTTTATACGGTAGTGCTAGAAAAGGGGTTAAATTTGCTCTTGTACTTGCCCCAGTAGCTTATTTAATATTTTACGTAATAAGTATATTTGCTATGTCCCTGATGGGAAGTTTCTAATTTGGTGTTAAAAATGCAAATAATAAAAGAAAATAAAGGACAAGGCTCTGCTGAGCTTATATTAATTTTTGGAGGCATTATAGTAATTGCCATTATCGCAGCGCTTTACTACAACAATTACATTGCAGGACTTGGAGATGAAATTAACAAAACTGATGTCCAAAATGTTACCAATAGCCTTCAAGGATTAAAAAATAAATTTTAACTAATTTTACATTTATTGAATTTTTATAAGGAGTTCTAACTATGGATATGTTGATAAATGGGAAATTCATAGAAAAACCAGAGCAAATAGATATATTTAACCCATTTAATAATCAAATCATTGATACTGTTCCACACGGAACCCGTGATGATACCAAAACAGCTATTGAAGCTGCAAATATGGCTCTAAAAGTTTTTAAAAACAAATCATCTAGAGAAATATCAGAGAGTTTATATGATATATATAATGAAGTAAAGAAAAACTCTGATTTATTTTCAAAATTAATTAGTATTGATTGCGGTAAACCAATTAAAGAATCAAAAGGAGAAGTAGAACGATCTATACAAACAATTTTGCTTTCTGCAGAAGAATCAAAGAGAATATACGGAGAAACAGTCCCTTTAGATGCCTGTATTGGTGGAGAAAATCTAATTGGTTTTAGTTCAAGAATCCCCCTCGGAGTAATTGGGGCCATTACACCTTTTAATTATCCTTTAAACCTTGTAATTCACAAAATAATGCCTGCCATTGCTGCAAGAAATACAGTTGTTTTAAAACCATCTTCTCAAGCACCGCTAGCAGCACTTAAATTAGCAGAAATTATGAATTTATATCTTGATGATGGAGTTGTTAATGCAATTACTGGCTCTGGAAGCGAATTAGGAGACGAAATTGTAAGAAATGAAGGAATAGCCAAAATTTCATTTACCGGCAGCGTGGAAACAGGATTAAATATATCCAAAAATGCAGGGATGAAAAAATTAACCCTTGAACTTGGCGGAAATGACCCTTTAATTGTGCTTGAAGACGCGGATATCGATGCAGCAGTAGATGCAGCATTACTTGGCGCTTATCTTTTTGCTGGACAGGTATGTATCGGTGTTAAACGTATAATTCTTGATAAAAAAGTTGCTGATGAATTTACAGATAAATTTGTTAAAGCTACACTTAAATTAAAAGTTGGAGATCCACTTAACCCACAAACAGATATCGGTCCATTAATAAACGAGTCTGCTGCAATTAAAATTGAAAAAACAGTAGAGGATGCATTAAACGCTGGCGCAAATTTATTATGTGGTGGAAAACGTAGAGGAACAATCTATACGCCTACTGTTTTAGATAATGTTGATTCTAAAATGAAAATAGTTCAAGAAGAAACATTTGGACCAATAGCTCCCTTAATTAAAGTTGATGGAATTGAAGAAGCAATCAATGTGGCTAATGATACAAAATATGGTTTGCAAGCGGCAATATTTACAAATGACATAAATAAAGCACTAATTGCTACTAAAAAAATAGATGCTGGATCTGTATTGATAAATAAGCAATCAACTTACCGTGCTGATAATATGCCATTCAGCGGTTGTAAAATGAGTGGAATGGGTAAAGAAGGCATAAAATACGCTGTGGAAGATATGACTAAACCCAAACTCACTATAATTAATCAACTTTAAGATATGAGGTAATACTATGGAAAAGATCAATTTAGGAAACAATGGATTTATTTATCCAATGCCTGTAGCACTTTTAGGAACAAATAATGGTGATAAAGCCAATTTTATGGCTCTTGGATGGGTTATGAGAGCTAATGCTAATCCACCAATGCTAACTGTCGCTATAAACAAAACCCACCTTTCCAATAAATCTATTCGTGAAAATAAAACATTTAGTGTAAATTTTCCAAGTATTGAAATGCTAGAAGAAACAGATTACTGCGGACTTGTTTCTGGTAAACGAGAGGATAAATCAGGACTTTTTGATGTATTTTATGGAGAATTGAAAACTGCACCAATGATTAACGAGTTTCCACTTTCACTAGAATGCAAATTACACGATGTTTATGACATGCCTACAAATGATCTATTTATTGGAGAAATAATAGGCACTTATACTGAAGAAAAGTATTTAACTGAAGGAAAGCCAGATATTAAAAAAATTAATCCCGCAGTTTTAACCATGCCCGATAATAATTACTGGAACATTGGAGAAAACATAGGAAAAGCATGGAATATAGGGAAAACCTTCAAAAAATAAAAGATTTTCTTCAATTAAAAAAAAATATTTTACTTTAAAAACGTCTCTACAAAATTACGAGCCTCATTCAAAGCTTCAAGTGGAATTCCTTTAGGCATTCCTCCAATTTCTCCTTGAACATCCTTTAAAACACCTTCACC
>JAEYSH010000193.1 GCA_023434825.1 Methanobacteriota archaeon
TAAATTTTTAAAGCTTCTTAAAGTAGGATCAACTTCTTTTACATTAACAAATTTGACATTTAAAGAGTTAATTAATGAATTAACGTCTCTTTTACCATTTTTTATTAATTCTTCAATTTTATTCAAATTATTTTTTTGGTAAATAGAATGTAAAGGCTCAATATGTCCATCATCCCATTTAGGAACTACAACATCTGTACCAAATTCTTCAATAACTTTAAACATCCCTAAAATGAATTTTTTAGAGATAAATGGAGAATCGCATGGTAAAATTTGAGCTTTGTCAGATTCTATATTAGAAAGACCTGTAAAAATTCCAATTAATGGTCCCTGATCTTTTGAGATGTCGGTTACAATTTTAACATTATTTTGATTTAATAGTTTATTGTAATCTTCAATTTGATTTTTATCTCTTAAAACAACAATTATTTCATCTGCGAACTCTTTAATAGAATCAATAGTATGTAAAATCATAGGCTTTCCCTTTAATAAAAGAGAACCCTTATCTTTACCCATTCGGGTACTTCTTCCACCACAGAGAATAATTACAGATTTCATGATATTTACATAAAAAAAGTTTAAAATATCATCCTGCGGAAGATATAAATTTTTATTTATTACTTCCGCAGCGAAAAACATAGTTTTTCGCGAGGATTTTTGATCAATCCTTTTTTTATAAAAAAGGTTGAAGTTTACATTAACCTTGCTGTAGGATAATTCGGGCTTTCGTTAGTTATTGTCAGATCATGTGGATGACTTTCTGTCATTCCGCTTGCAGTAATTCTAATAAGTTTAGCGTTTTCTTTCATTGCAGTTATATCCTTAGCACCACAGTAACCCATTGAAGATTTAAGGCCGCCAACTAACTGGAATAAAACTTCTTTAACTGGTCCCTTGTATGGAACAACACCTTCAACTCCTTCTGGTACTAATTTGGCGTGTTTCATTGGCCCTTTGACTTCCTGGAAATAACGGTCAGTTCCTGCGCCTACTCCACCAGTCATTGCTCCAAGTGATCCCATTCCGCGGTATTGTTTGAATTTACGTCCGTTCATGATAACAACATCACCCGGCGCTTCATATGTACCTGCAAGTAAACTTCCGAGCATAACAGCATCAGCTCCGACTGCTATAGCTTTTGCTACATCACCAGAGAACCTCAATCCTCCATCACCTATAACTGGAACTTCATAATCTTTAGCAACATCTGCAACATCGGATATTGCTGTTAGTTGAGGTACACCAACTCCTGCAATTATTCTGGTTGTACAAATTGATCCAGGACCAATTCCCACTTTAAGACCATCAATTTCTTTGGCTAATAAAGCTTCTGCTGCTCCGGGTGTAGCAATATTTCCTACAATTAAATCTGCATCGATATTATCTTTTATTTTTTTGGCAGCATCTACAACGTTTAAATTGTGTGCATGTGCTACGTCAATAGCGAGAATATCAGCTCCAGCTTCATCAAGAGCGATAGCACGTTCAAGATCAAATGGTCCTGTTGCTGCAGCTACCATAAATTTCCCTTTTTTATCTCTTGAAGCATTTGGGAATTTTTTTCGCTCTAATATATCCCTTATAGTAACTATGCCCATTAATTTTCTATCTCTAACAACTGGAAGTCGTTCTACTTTATTTTCATATGCAATATCCAGTGCTTCTTGTGGAGTTGTTGATTCTGGTATTGTAAGTACTTCTTCAGTCATTATTTCTCTGACTTTTTTATTCGCATCGGAGTTAATAATTGGTTTGATATCTCTGCGGCTTATTATTCCAATTACATCATCATTTTCCACAACAGGAAGCCCGCTTACATCTTCCATGTTCATTATCTGCTTAGCTTCTTTTATAGAAGCATCAGGACTAATTGTGATTACATCTCTAATAGTGAGGTCACCAGATTGTTTAACTTTTTTGACTTCGCTAATCTGTTCTTTAATAGTCATATTCCTGTGAATAACACCTAAACCACCTTCTTGAGCCAGTGCAATAGCCATATTTGACTCAGTTACAGTGTCCATTGCAGAACTAATAATAGGGATATTTATTAAGTGATTTCTTGAAATTTTAGTTTTAATTTCAACATCTTTTGGTTCAACAGATGAAGCCTGAGGCACTATTAAAAAATCATCGAATGTAAAACCTTCTGGAGCATTTTTTAATTTTTTTGAATACATAGATTCCTCCTACAACCTGTTTTATCAAAATATAATAGTTTCAAACTATTTTATGATTTTAATTATAAGGTTGATTAAAAATAATGTTAAATTTTCTTAATTATTTGTTCTTTTTGAAATTAAAAGTTATCTATCATATTTTTTAATTCCATTACTGCACTGCGGTGAATCTTCCCTGAATTTCTATCTCCACCAGTACATGCAGCACCCCTTATTCCAACAACATCAGTTCCTAAGTTATATAATGTTTGGAGTTGATATTTTTTTACTGAACCTGCAAGGGCTGATTTTAAACCAAATTCATGAATTTTGTCGTTAAACTCTGCAATTTTTTCTTCATTCATGAAATCAAAGAGTGTTTTGCCGTCTTTAACTGCAGTATCAACCATTGCCAGATCTGCACCAGCATCTGCTGCTACTTTTGGTATTTCCATTGGATCTACAGCTCCAACTCGATGTGCATCTGCATATCCTGAAGCAACTACGATTGCATCTTCATTATAGTCATTAACTGTTTTAACCACGTTTTTCATTACTTCAAATGCTTCATCGTAATTTTTTGTTCCATAAAGGCCTACTTTGATGTAGTCTGCTCCTGAAACTGATGCTCCCAGTGCTGCCAGTGAAACTGTACCTGGTTTATATGGTACATCTCCTAATGTAGCGCTTACAAGCATTTCTTTAGGGGTCACTTCTCGAATGTTTTTAATGACCCATGGAAAGTTAGCTCCTAATGATCCTTCTTTTGGATTTTTAACGTCTATTATGTCTGCACCGCCTTCAATGGCTTCAAGTGCTTCCTCTGTGTTTATTGGACTTATTAAAAGAAGCAAAATATATACCTCCGTTTTTCGTATGAATTAAATTAAACTAATTTTTGTTCTATTTGTAAAAAATTATACTCCCAATTATTTAAAGTTATCATTTAACTTTTAATAAGATTTTATTTTTATTTTTATTAATTATTTTTTAATATTCAATGTTTAAAAAGGTGATCCCCTTCTTTTAATTTTTTTAACAGTTTTAATATGTTTTTCGGGGAAAAATCCATTTTTAACAGATTCGTTTCTTATTTTTTCAATTATTTCACTGGATTTTATATTAACTGGACATTCTAAAGTACACTGTCCGCATGAAGTACATTTAAAAAGCCCTGAATCAAAACAGGTTTCTATATCTTTAATAAAACGACTGAAAGATACTCCTCTCCCCCCAAGATAACCTTTATAGCCAAATTCATTACCTGTTACGTTATATACAGGACATGAAACAATACAACTGCCACAGCCAATACATAAAAGACAATCTGAGTATTCTTCAAGTAATTTACTTCTTCCGTTATCAAGAAGGATTACTATAACTCTTTTAGCGCCGTACATATCTTTTAAAAGTATTTGTTCTATATCGGCAGTCTTAGAAGGTGATGAAATCACATTCATGTATGCAGGTATCTTTTTTCCTGTAGCAAAAATTGTTTCAAGCTTTACAACGCTAATAGCTTCTTCAACAGTTCTAACTAGTTTATCTATGCCTACAACAACAATGTGGATGTCTTTCAGGGATACCAGTGAAATATTGCCTTCGTTATGAACCATTAATAATGCTCCGTCATAAGCAGCGACTGAATTAGCCCCAGTAATTCCTATGGAACATTTTGAAAGTCTTTCCAGGACATCATGTTTAATAACATCTAAAATTTCCCTTGGTTCAGGTTTTACTTCTTTTTTAAACTTTTCGGAAGCTATTTTAGCTATTTGTTCCATATCAAGATGTGCTGCGGGCCCTATTGGGTGTGAAGGTCCTGAACTTTCTGGATCAATCTGTACAATTCGATCTCCAAGGTCAGTTTCCACTATTTCAATTCCTTTATTTTCCAGGAATTCTGTTAATCCTAATTCATTTATAGTATTTGATTTAGATTTGGAGATGATTTCCTCTTCTTTAACAATATTATAAATTCCATCAAGTGCTTCTTTTTGATTTTTTGCAAAAATAACTTCCATACCGTTATTTTCAAATTTATTAATTGCTATATCAATGAGATCATTTAAATTATTAACAGAAAATTCCCGTATTTTTTTAACATCCTCTTGAAGGTCTAATATGTCCTTATTTTCATCCTTTAAAAGCTGTTCTTTCCTATCCCTGAGTATTTTAAATGATTTATGTAGAGATTTAAGGTTATTTTCCTGCATTAATTCACCACATTATCTTTTTTAATAGCTTTTAAAAGGATTTCAGATATATCTAAAACTTTTAATTCATCCGAGCATGCAGAATCAAGGTTTAATATACAAAATGGACATGATGTAGCAATAATATTTGCATCAGTAATTTTAGCATCCGCCATACGTGATTTAGCAATATTTTCAGTAATTTCAGGATAAGCTGATCTTACACCTGCTCCAGCACCGCAACATCTTGATTTTTCTTTATTACGTTCCATTTCATTAAATTTAGCTATTTTATTTATTATTTTCCTCGGAGCATCATATTCTTCCATTTGCCTTCCTAAATGGCATGGATCATGATATGTAACCACTTCTTCAATAAATTCAGGTTCTATTTTTCCCTTTTCTATGAGTTCACTAAAAAGCTGTGAAGTATGAATTACGTTAATTTCAGTTTCAAATAGTTCTTTATAGTCTTTTTTAAATGTTTTATAGCATCCAGCGCATGAAACTAATACTTTATTTCCTTTAATTTCTTTAAAAGTATTTTTCATTACTTCCTTTGCTTCTTCAGGGAATCCAGTTCTAAGTAGAAATGATCCACAGCATTTTTCATTATCTAATATTCTGTAATCTATTTCGGCACGTTTAAGTATCTCTTCTGTTGATTTTTCTATATTATCAAGCTTTTCCCTTGCTAAACAGCCTCTGAAATATATCATAATATTCACTAAAGTTTATTTAATTTATTGATTAAAAAAATAAGGTTTATTCTAAGAATATTTTTATTATATAATAATTAATTGATATACTTGAATAAATAATTAATTGAAAAAGATATTTCTTTAAAAACTAAATTTAAGTAATTTATAGGCCATATTTAATCTATTTTTTATTAATTTTGATCCAAAAAGAGCCACCGTAAGCTTCTATTCCTTTCATTTTAGGATTTTCCCATAATGGTTTCATAATATTTTTTAATTCATTATCCTGTGTAATAAAATTATTTGGTAAGATTACTTCAAGTTTTTTTTCATCTGCTAGAAGATATGATGCAAGTAAATACTGTTCTGAGAAATATCTTCCTCTCCATTCTGGAGGATAATCATACGGAAGAAATATATCATGAAATTGAACAATAACTCCTTTTTTTAATTCAGGTAAAATATCCAAAAAAACTACTGTTACATCTGAATTCATGAAAGAAAAATGTGAGTTATCTACAAATAAAATATCTCCTTCTCCTAATTCTTGGAATATACTTGTATCTATGTTTTCAACAGGTTTTCTAATTACTTCATCACAAATTGAATCTATTTCAGCCCTAGGATTAGGATCAAATGATGTTATTTTTGTTTTTAATTTATGATTTCTAATTGAATGTTTTGCAAATTTAGTGGAATTTCCAGAACCTATTTCAAAATAATTTTTAGGATTATTGAGAGCCATAAAGCTATATAAAGCAGCTGCATCCAATCCAGGTAACCATCCATTGTTCCATGAAGGGTATGTTGGATTATTTTTATTTTCATTCATACTAATATTAATGAAGTTTTCTTTATATTCTAAAATTTTAGTTAGATTCTCCTTATAAAGTTCTCTATTACTATTTATTATACTAAATAGGCTTTTATGAGGCGATTTTCCATATCCATATCTAGATTGAGGATTACCGGGGTATTCAACAAATATAGGATGAGCTTTTCTTAGTAATGCGAATATAGGGCCTCTATGCATTGGATGTTTGTTTAGGTATTCGAAAAGATATTCTTTAAACATTTTTTCACAAATTTATTTTTTAATAACGAAGAATTTTAATCTGTTCTAATTATTGAATATTATTTATATAATTTATCTATTTATAGATAATAATTGTTTATTACTTTCTTTTTATAAATTAACCTAATTATTTACTAAGATTCAGTTTATATATTTTATTTAAATAAGGGTCTAATAAACAAGAAATTATAGATTACTCCATATGCATACAGTATGTGCTGAATGGGCACAAGTAAAAATACAAGCAATGAATAAATAGATTTTGTTTTAAAAAGTAGATCTGCAAATACAGCTATTTTATATATTATATAAATCCCCAATGGGATTAGAAATATCCATCCAAATAATAAATATAATTGAATTAAGTAAATCAAATAGAAAAATAATAATAATAGGGTAAAAAAAACTTTAATTTTAAAAAATCAGTTTTTTAATAGTATTTGCAATATTTAATCCATATATAATCATATTTTTGGAAAATCGGGTTATTGAATCAGTTCACGATGATATAATTTGGCTTCTTTAACGTAAAGGAACTTATAACCATTTAAGCCCAATTAAAGATTTAGTTCGGTGCCATAAGGCATGTTTAAGCTCTCATCGTATCTGAATTTACTTATTATTTCTTTTTTATAAATAGCATCGTATTGGAAATGCTTTTTAAATATTTAACATTTCTCTGGGAAAATGCAAAATTTTCACTAGATGCAATAATAGATGTTAATAAATGGTCTATTATTAATTTTTTCTTGTCATCAGTTTGTGCTATTAAACGAAGCCCTTCTACTCCGCTACATCTTTATTTTTCTTTATTACGTTCCATTTCATTAAATTGCTATTTTATTTATTAGCTTTATTGGGCATCGTATCCTTCTATTCTTCTTCCTAAGTGATAGGAATCATGACATGTGACTTTATCATTACATTTTTAGTTTAATCAATCCAAGGAAAACTAATTCATTAAAAAAATGAGAAGTATGAACATCAACACCTAAAAAATCTTTAATATCTTCTTTAAATGTATTATGATAATCAGCACATGACACAATTATCTTTTCTTTACCTATTTTCTTTAAGATATTCTCCATAGTTGCTTTTGCTTCATCAGCAAATCCTGTTCTAAGCAAAAATGATCCAAAACATTTTTCATCATCTAATGTTTCATAATTTATTCCTGCATCTTTTAATATCTCTTCTGTTGCGTTTACTATATTCTTAAGCTATTCTCTGGCTACACAACCTCTAAAATAAATCATCATTGCACCAAAATATCTTAATATTAACTATATTATTCAATTATTTATGTATTTAAGAAAATTATAATTATATTCAGATCTCAAGTTAGTAATAGGTGCATTTATGAGTTTAATAGATATTATTGTAGGCGTTAAAAATGAAGGGATGTATATAAAAAAGTGTATTAAGAGTCTACAAGCGCAGAATATAAATGATATTGGAATTATTGTAGTTGATGGGCTTTCTGATGATAATACCCGAGAAATTGTAGAAGAATTAATGAAAGAAGATAAAAGAATTAAATTATTAATTAATAAAAATGAGATAATAAGTTCTGGACGTAACATTGGTTTTAAAGATTCAAAGGCAGAATTTATAACTTATATTGATGGACACACTTTTGTGGAATCTGATTGGCTTGAAATTCTATATAATTCTTTTATAAAATATGAAAAATCCTGTAAACTGGGATGTGTTGGATCTACATATGCAATTCCTGAAGATGAGCAAGATCTTGGTAAAGTGATAAATTTTTGTTTTAATACACTTTTTGGGGGCTTTGGAACTTCTGTTACTCAAGATAAAGAAATAAAAAGAGTTGATACAGTAGCTTTTGGTATTTATAAAAGATCAATACTCACGGAATTATGTATAACTTATGATGAAGAGATGACTCACTGTGAAGATACAGATTTTAATTATAAACTTTTAAAAGAAGACTATATTTTATTAAAACATCCGAAGGCATTAGTTTATCAATATAAACGTCGTAATTTAAAAGATTTTTCTAAACAAATGTATAATTATGGTATGGGAAGATCCAGGTTACTTAAAAAATATCCTCGGTCTATAAAATTATTTGTTTTGATACCTGTATTATTCGTGTTATATTTATGTCTACTAATAATAGTCTCCATAATTTATTTAATTAAAACATTAAACATTCAATTTCTATTAATATTATTCATTCCAGCTATAATCTATTTAATAATAAATACAACATATACATTAATGTGCATGGCAAAAATTAAGGAAATTAAAGCTGCAGTGGCATTTTTAGTATTTCCCATAGAACATATTTACTATAGCATAGGATTTATAAGAAATTTCTTTAAATCTTAATGTTGATATTACAATTGTTTAGAATCTAATAAATAAACTTGGTATTAAAATGATTTACCCTAAAGTTTTTATCATTATTTTAAATTGGAATGGTTGGGAAGACACATTAGAGTGTTTAGAATCATTATATCAAGTAGATTATCCTAATTATAACATTATTGTTGTGGATAATGGTTCAGAAAATGAATCATTACCCAAAATTAAAGATTATGCTAAAGGAATAATACAAGTAGAATCTGATTTTTTCAAATACAATAATAAAAATAAACCATTAAAAATCATAGAATATTTTAAAAATGATTTAAAATTCACAAAAGACCCACAAATTGAAGATATACCTTCTAATCAGAAGCTTATTTTAATAAAAAACGATAAAAATTATGGATTTGCTGAAGGAAATAATATCGCAATGAGATATATTATTAAATCATTGGATTATGACTATATTTTACTTTTAAACAATGATACTGTTGTTGATAAGTCTTTTTTAACAGAGTTAGTGAAAAATGCTGAAACAGAAGAAAATATAGGGGCTGTTGGACCTAAAGTCTACTATTATGATTACAATGGTAGAAAAGATGTAATCAGTTTTGCAGGCGAAAAATTTAACTTTTATATTTCTAGAGGTAAAAGATTTGCCACTAAAGAAATAGATAACGGACAGCGGGATTTAGTGGATAATACAGATATCATTGAAGGGTGCTGTATGTTATTAAAAAAAGAAGCTATCGAAAAAGCAGGAATATTTGATCCTGTTTATTTTGCATACTGGGAAGAAACAGATTTATGTACAAGAATAAAAAATGAAGGATTTAAATTATTGTATGTACCTAATGCTTGCATTTGGCACAAAGTAGGTGTATCATGGGATACTTATTTTAGCTATTTTGTTATTTATCATTATTTAGTGCGTAATAGATTGATTTTTATGTGGAAATATGCATCTAAATTTCAAAAAATAATATTTGCATGTTTTTTTGCTTTTTATTTGTTTTTCAATATTGTTTTGATGTTAATAAAAGAAGACATTTATGCTTCAAAACAGGGATTAAAAGCAATTAAGAATGGATTTAATGATTTTAAAAGTATAAATGAGCAATAAAATTATAATCTGTTTCTTTCAATTTTTTTCATTATTTCATATCTTTCTTCACTGTAATTGCGAGTTAGATATGTTTTTATTACCTTTTTATAAATAAATGCGGGCACGTAAAATGAAGGTATAAATAATAATAAAAAGAGTAGTTCTCTACTGATTCCAAAAGATTTAATTATTGCTGAAACCAATTCTATCTTATTTCTATTAAAATTACTATTTTCCCTAATTTTATCCAATGCAATAACAAATAAAACCATTAAAGTGAAAGAAGATGAACCTGTGGCAACTTGATAAAAAGTGTTTCTACGAATTCTTCTATCTTTTATCATAATACAAGAGTTAATCCATCCATTTAACCATTCTAGCCCTGAAAAAGCAGCAGGTTTCTCATCTCCTCTATTGATCATAGAATTTTTTGAAACATAAATGGAAAAATTCTCTTCAACAGATTTAACTATATAAACAAAATGTGGAAACAGATTAGATATATTATGATAGCCTTTTGTAATGCAATTAGAATCATAGGTGTCTGTTTTAAAAATAAAGCCAGAAATGAAAGTCATAGTATGGAAATATGTGACTTTATCATTAATTAATTTATTACTTGTTGTTTTTATCCCCCTTTTCCAATTAGAATAACCAGGATAGCCTATTGAAATAATATCAAATTCATCTGATTCAATAGCATCGATAATATCTGAAATCTCTGAAAAATCATAATTATCGTCATCTCCCATTATCCATGTATATTTTGAATTTGATGTTTCAACGGCTCTTAATATATTCGCATTTCCCCCAATATTTCTGCTATGTTTGATAATATCTAATTTATGAAATAATTTTTCATATTTATCACATATCTCTGTAGTATTATCTGTAGAATTATTGTCAAGTACGCTGATTTTACATTTAGAAAATGGACTGTTAATTAATTGTTTAAGAGTATTTTCTAGATCCATGGATCTGTTATAAGTTATCAGGACAATTTCAAGCTTTTCTTCAAACATTGGTATCCTCTTTAATTTTATCTAATTTAATATATTCTTCTCTTTTTTTGATGAATATAATATATGCGGGAATTAATGAGACTAATGTAATTATACAATATACAATTATTAAAAGTGTAATTGAAGTATAGAAATACATAATTGCCCATACAGCAGTACCAATTACTATTGCACTCCCTACTGAAAGCTGCATGTAAGGTTCTCTTTTATGTGATCTTAAATAATATGCCCAATTAAAGACCAACAGATGGCCAAGTTCAGCTAAAAATATTATAGCCATAGCATAGACTGGAAGAACCCTATTAGACCAACCAATTATTGGGAATAGATAAATTGCAACAATAATTAACAGAATAGAACTTATAATATATACAGCTACGCTTTGCCACTGTACCTCTCTGAAAATTGTGTTCATTTCTTCTCTTTTTCCATGTGCAACCAATATATTAAACTGAGGAACTTTGGTCATTCCCCATGCGTTTGCAATACTCTGAATAGCTCTTACAATTGTAAGTGTTAATCCTAATTGTCCTGCTATAATTGCACCATCATAGAACTGAGTAATTGGAACCATAAATTGGAAGATGAGATATCCTGATCCCCAACTAAGCGCATATCGCCACTGTAAAGGGATCGTTTCCTTAAACCAGTTATACTTACCTGTAACTTTATGATAAAAAATTTGTTTCCATAAATTCTTTGAATCATAAAAATACAATATGAAACTTATTAAAATGTTGAAAAAACTTCCAATTGCCAATCCCCATAGATTATATCCGGCATAAAGAATTATCCATGTTGCAATACTTCCGCAAAAGTATCCAATAAAAATTATTTTTTGTACTTTGGAAACTTTATTAAAACCCTTTAATATTGCACCTAAAAGGGATACTAACAATAAAATAGCTCCTGATAAAGAATATAGTATCC
>JAEYSH010000232.1 GCA_023434825.1 Methanobacteriota archaeon
AAGTGTGAGGTATAGGACAGACACCACAGATCCTTTGCACGATTACTGGTGCGGTTTCTGGAGCTTTGCCTGTTACTATCTTTTCTAGTCCTCTGACAGGAGTAATACTAAAGTATCGCCCCTTAGTTACTATTCCTTCATCATCGACTTCCATGACCAATTCTGCGTGTCCTTCCTGTCGTGATGTTGGCGATATAACAATCTTTTCGCTCAAATGTATCACCTCTTGTTTTTAAAATATATGAATATCATTATTTCAATTTATTATAGATAATAATAAGCTTTTCTTTGAAGAAAAAAATGAAAAATATATATATAATGAAGTACTAAGTAGTACTTTCAAATTAAATATTTGAGAAAATTTTTTTAAAGATAATAAACAGTTTTTTTTAATTTTTAAGGCATTATTACCTCTTTATTAAGATTTTTTTTATTATGTATGAATATGCGTAAATATAATAACTTAAAGAATTATATTAGTAAATGTTAATTAATTAATAACTCCAATTTAGAAAGTCAGTAAAAACCCAGACAGAGGTGAATTCATGGTTAAAACAAAGATTCTGATATCCGTTATCATTGTACTCTTAATAGGAGTGGCAGCAGCAGGTTATCAGATAACATCAACAAACACTCCTGGACTATGGCAGCCTACTAATCCAGTAGAACAAACAACTACAGACCAGAGCAGCCAGCAGTCTTTAAACCCTCAAAGCGCAACTCAGGGAGGAACAACTTCCGGAGGAAGCCAAAGTGGAAATGGAGGTAGTAATGTGAAAATTACATCAAGCCAGGCTAAATCTATTGCTCAAAAATCAATTGAGCAGCCCGGTGCTACCGCAGGTACTCCAAAATTAACAACAATGAATGGAACAAAAGTTTACGTGGTCCCTGTTATATATAACGGCAAAACAGCAGGAGAAATTTGGATAGACGCTAAAACCGGTGAAAACATTGGAGGTGCAGGAGGTGCACCATAGATGGTTAAAATGGTTGAAACCGAAGTTGAATGCTGTAAAATAATTTCTAAAGATGTTAAAGATGCAATAGTTTTAGAAGGATCACCTGAATTAGGACTCATAGGAAATATTATTGGATGGCTTTTAGTTGAAGAGCTAAAAATGGAGGAAATTGGTTATATTGACTCCAAATATTTCCCTCCTCTTGCAGTACTTTATAAAGGAAAAGCAATTCATCCATTCAGAATTTATGCAACTAAAGGAATCGTAATGTTCCTTTCAGATTTTATTGTCCCTCCAAATGTTACTTATGACATGACAAATGCAATAGTAGATTGGATGGACCGAAATAACAGCAAAGAAATTATTACCTTCAACAGTCTAGTTGTGAGAGAAAAAACGCAGGGCGTTGCAGGTGCTGCAAATTCTGATGAATCACTGGAAAGACTTGGAAAGTTAGATTTACCAATATTACCATTTGGAAATATATCCGGTTTATCAGGAACACTACTAACAAGAAGCATGCTAAAAGGCATTAAAGGCTCTTGTTTATTTGCAGAAGTATTAAGCCCTTATCCTGATCCAAGAGCTGCGGCAGAAGTGATGAATGTTCTAAATAAAATGTTAGGTACAAATGTGAATGCTGAACCGCTGGTAAAAGAAGCAGAAGAAATTGAAGCAAGGCTCCAAGAGCTAGCTCAAACTGTGCAAGGCCAGGGCGAACCAGAATCACAGATGTACATGTAGAAAAATTTGAAAAATCCTTTTTCACTTTTTTTATTAAAATTTTATTAACAGTTTGCTTTATATACCAGTATCTACAATCTAGTAATTACCAATTTTATATTATAATTTATGGGGCCCGTAGCCTAGTTGGATAGGGCGTCGGACTTCTAATCCGAAGGTCCCGGGTTCAAATCCCGGCGGGTCCGCTCACCTTTTTTAACAAAAAGCTGAACCAAAAATCCTCGCTCAAACAAGTTTGAGCTGCGGAAAGTTAAAATCAAATTTTATTTTAGACAATTAAATTCAAATAGAAATCTTAATTAAAATATCATTAATTTCAAACAATAAGGATTTTATCGGTTAAAAATCCCATTAAAATTAAATCTAAAAAGTTTATAAGCAATATCAAACAAATTCATTTTATCACTAGGGCCCGTAGCCTAGCCAGGACAGGGCATCAGACTCCTAATCTGAGGGTCCCGGGTTCAAATCCCGGCGGGTCCGTTTTCAATTTTAAGTGCGATTTATTTTATATATTTATTATTAGTATTGTGAATATTTTTTGGGTTATCGAAGTATTTTTGAGTATTATTTTGAAATTGACCTATATGCTTTCCATAAACAAAAATATGGTTACAAGCTATTGCTACAGGCATCTTTTTATTCTCAGAAATTTTTCCCCATGTAATTAAAGGTTGAATTTGATGAGGTTCCGAAATACAGTTTACTAGTGTATCAAATTCAACCCAAGGTACACAAGAAAAATTTGCAATTGGCTCAGTGTCTCTTTTAGAAATTTCAATAGAAAACCCATTTGTTTTTCCTTCCAAAATAGAATCACGAATATCAACTACTTTATCATGCCAATTTTCAAATGATTCTGATTCATTAGGAGGAGAAACACGCATTTCCTCAAAAACTGATTCATCTTCATTCATTATAGGAGTAATTGCATCTATCTTATCAAATTCGAATGCTTTGCCACTAATAATTCGTCGACGTAATTCAGGAACAGAATTTAAACCACAAAGTAAGCAACCAAGGGACACAATAAAAAAAGACAAATCATTATCTTTAGAATATTCCCAAGCTTTTTGAACATCAATTTTAAATGAAATAGAAAATCTAGAAGTGAAAAAACCTGAGAACGGAGACTCACTAATATTAAAATCTAACTCTTTCATCATAATAAAACCCAATATTACTTTATAAATTTATTATTATATTATTCAAATACTTCATATAAATTTAATTTATACCATTTCTTTAATCATATTTTCCGGAAACTATTTTAACTCTTAATTTCCACTTCAATGAGCAAAAGGAAAATTATAATAATTTAGTTCTTAATAATAATTTAAGAATTTCATATTTTTTAGTAAATACGTTTCAGAAAACACAATAATATTGGATTTCGATAATTACGATCCATGGATGAATACACTTGCAGCTTATGGAACCTTTAAAGTAAAGAAGCAACCACATACAATGACAAATGAACTTACAAATGGAAATGAAATAAATTTTTCTATTTTTTCCTTTTTTAAAGCTCATCTAATTTAAAATCAATAAATTTCTTATGGGCTAAAAAATCCATTTAAACTGAATTATTTTATAGTTATTTTTCTTAAAACGCCATCATAAAACTCAATAAACTTTTCTGCTTCGCTCACACGGCAATCATCGTTTTCACATTTCTTGTTTACAATAATAATTACTTCATCAGCAACAGGAACATGCGTCAACACTGTACTTTCCTTATATTTCTTCACGCGTTTTTCCAGTTGTTTATAAGTCTTATCAGAAATTCCAGTATCTTTAAAAATTAATTGATGAGTAACTTTTCCTTCGTCTCCAACCAAATATTCAATCATTCTATCACCAAACTATTTATTAAATTTCAATAATTAAGTCAGCTAGCTGCTCTAAATTCCTCACTTCAAACAGTTCCGCACCGACATCTTCATAATATGACACACAGCTATCAGCAACATTCCATTTCTTCTCTTCTTCTGGGTTTAAAATGAGCACTCTTTTAGATTTCTTAACCATATTTTCAATGAGTTCTGCACTTTTGGGTATTCCATCTTCTTTGGGTCCGGCCCAATCTCTGCAGTCGCTTAAAATAAGGACATAAGATTTGCTGTTTAAGTTCGCTTTCTTTTCAAAACCTTCAAATGCAGTGAACATATTAGATTTACCGCGAATCATGGCATTATCCTGCCGGATTTCCATAACTTTAATAAAGGCATCTACTAAATCCGGTTCAAAAAGTGCAGAGGTTATTTCAGCAGTTTTATTATCAAATTCAAAAGCCCTAGCCCGACTGAATGAATTTTGAGCTGCATAGACCATACAGAAGAACCAAATGCTTATCCAATCACAAGAAACACTTACATCGCTTAAAAAATAGTGATTCTGCTTTTTAATTTTAGGCTTGCTCTTTACCAGTTCCAGTAGAGTTCCGCCATGCTTCATGTTTTTCCTGATACTTCTTCTAATATCGGGTTTTTGTTTTTTGGCCTGTTTATAT
>JAEYSH010000026.1 GCA_023434825.1 Methanobacteriota archaeon
ATAAAATATTTTGGTGGTTGAAGAAAACTTTCAGTTTGCAAATATTTGATTTGCAACATGAAATCGTAGATTTCGAATGTTTTGTGACAGCAAAACAGAGTTTTGCTTTTTCCGAACACTATCAAAAACTATGTTTTTGATGAACAGAAAATGCGAATCATTTTCTTTAGATAAGTGTTCGAAAACCCCCGAAAAGCAAATATAATAGTTTTGGAGGAAATAAAATTGGCAAAAGGCCTTATAAGAATAGTTTTAGACATTTTAAAACCGCATGAGCCCAATATACCCTATTTTGCAAAATATTTAAGTGAATTAGATGGTGTAGATGGAGTTAACGTTACTTTAATGGAAATTGACAAAGAAACTGAAAATGTTAAAGTAACAATGCAGGGAAATGACTTAAACTTTGATAAAATTAACGAAGCCATCAAACAGTACGGTGGTTCAATTCACAGTGTTGATGAAGTAGTAGCTGGTAGAAAGCTCGTTGAAGAAGTAACAACACCTCAAGATTGATTTTTAAGCTAAATTCTTTTTTAAATAATTAAATTTTAGAAGGAATGTTTATGGATACAGAAGAGAAACTTTCACCGCAAAGTTTCTTAAAAAAATTTTCAAAGAAAACAGATATTACTAAATTAAAGGGTTTAAAAATCTCTTCTTCACAATTTTCAGATGCATTATATAATTTAACTGGCAGTTCTGGAGTTATAAATGGAATTATGCCTTTATTTGATACGCGAGTTATGGGGAAAGTGGTAACTGTTATTACTGCAGAGGATGACTGGGGTACAAGCGTAAAAGCTATAGATGTGGCTAAAAAAGGAGAATTACTTTTTATACATGTCAATGGAGATAATAGTGCTATTTGGGGAGAATTAACTTCAAAAACTGCTCAGGAAAAAGGTATTGTGGGTACAATAATTTATGGCGCAGTAAGGGATGTTGGAGCAATAAAAGATATAAAATATCCAGTATTTTCTAAAAATATAGTTCCTAATGCCGGACGGCCTAAAGCAGAAGGTAAAATCAATATTCCTGTTGATTGTGGAGATATAACCATTAATCCTCAAGACTTTATAATTGGAGATGAATGTGGGATCGTAGTTGTGCCTAAAGAGCTTTTAGATGAAGTTATAAATGAAACATTAAATATTAAGAAAAAAGAGAAAAAAATAATCTCTAAAGTAGAAAATGGACATTCTTTATCTGATATTTTAGAACTTAAATAAAAAGATATTAATATGAAAACTCAATAACATTTAAGTCTACTATCTTAAATTAGTAAATTAAGGGATTAAAATGCAAAGCACTACTGAATTTATAAAGAAACATAAAGGCACAATTGTAGTTTCATTTGCTGTAAGTTTATTCTTGATTTTCATTGTATCATTTGTAGTAGGTTTAAATGATATTTTGGAAGTTTTAAGTCAAACAAATGTTTATATAATCCTTTTAACTCTTGTTTTAGAGCTAATTATTATGATGTTTTGGACAGAAAGATGGAGATTAATATTAGATGTGCTCCACAGCGCTCCAAGTTTTAAACAGCTCACTTTAATGCTTTATGCAAGTGTTTTTGGGAATAATGTTACTCCTGGTGCAGCTGGAGGGGAACCTTTGAGGGCTTACCTTCTATCTAAATTTGAAAATATCCCTTTTGAGACTGGATTTGCATCTGCAACTACAGATAGAGTTTTCGAGTTTTTCCCATTCGTTCTTGTATCTACTTTGACTGCTTATCTTATATTTACCTTAAATATTGGGTTTATAACCAGTTTAGTAGTTAGTATAATGGTTATATTAACTATGGTATTCTTTGGTTTAATGATATATGTCGGATACAATAAAGAAGTATCTACTCGTATTATTTTATCTATTACAAGGAGAATATTTCCCTATGTGAAGAAATTAACCTCCAGAGATATTTCATTTACTAATTTGAAGGATAAATTAGTAGGATATATTGATACATTTACTTTTGGGTTTCAGGGTGTTTTAAGGGATCACAGAATGTTTATATTAGGCGTTTTTATTTCATTTTTAATGTGGGGAATAGACAATTTACGTTTTTATCTTACATTTGTGGCTTTAGGCTATCATCCGCCTATTATTCCAATGATAATTATTTATACAGTTTGTATACTGGTTTCTATACTTCCAACATTGCCCGGATCTTTAGGTATCCGTGAGGGCGTTATGGTTGCCCTTTTTTTACCAGTAGGAGTACCTGCAGATGTAGTTCTGGCTGTATCTCTTTTAGATAGACTTGTTACTTACATAATGCCTACATTCGTTGGTGCTGCAGCAACATTTTATTATGGAAGGAAATATCAGAGCAAAAAAGCCAGCCCAGGGGCAAATGTTTAACAAAAAAATTCATTTATGAATTTAAAAATTAATTCTATTTTTGAGTGAGCTTTATTGACTAAATACATTAACTTAATGGGGTCAATTCAAAAAGTTTATATTATAGAGAAATATTTTATATTTAAAAATATCGAAACATTTATATACTACTTTCCAACACTATAATAATATATAAAATTATCGGTATGATGATAAATGAAAAAATTAGGAAAAATCTCTCATATTTCCAATAAAGGCAAAATTATTGTTAGATCTGACAATACGCCTGGATTTGGGCTGCCTGTATTTGGAAAAAACAAAAAAAGGATTGGAGTTGTCCAAGACGTATTTGGGCCAACAAAAAATCCCTATATTACTATAAAAGTATATGCAAAAAATTCTGAAAATATAGAAAAGCGAGTTGGAGAGACACTGTTTGTATCATCAAAACCTATTAAAAAGTGGGGGCGGAAAACACGAAAGAAAAGATGAAATACGACGCTTCAGAAATTGAAAAAGTCGAAACAAAATGCCCAGAATGCGAATCTGAAAAACTCATTAACGATCATGAACGTGGAGAAATTGTCTGCGGAGCATGTGGTCTGGTTATAGATGATAATCTAGTTGATATGGGTCCAGAATGGAGAGCATTTGACCATGAGCAAAGGGATAAAAGAACAAGAGTAGGTGCACCTATAACTTACACAATCCACGATAAAGGTCTAAGTACCATGATCGATTGGAGAAATAAGGACATCTACGGTAGAGATATTCCTGCAAGAAACCGTGCTCAATGGTACCGATTAAGAAAATGGCAGAGGAAAATAAGAATTTCTGGTGCCACAGAAAGAAACCTTGCATTTGCTTTAAGCGAACTGGATAGGGATTCTTCAAGATTAGGTTTACCAAGAAGCGTGAGGGAAGCAGCATCTGTTGTATATAGAAGTGCTGTGGAAAACAAGCTCATTAGAGGAAGAAGTATTGAAGGAGTAGTTGCAGCATCGCTTTATGCAGCATGCAGAAGATGTAACGTTCCAAGAACCCTTGATGAGATTGCAGAAGTATCACGTGTAAGTAAAAAAGAAGTAGGAAGAACTTACAGGTTCTTAACTCGTGAACTTAATATTAAATTACCACCAACTTCACCTGTGGACTACGTTCCAAGGTTTGCAAGTGAATTAAGCTTGTCTGGTGAAGTTCAATCAAAAGCAATTGAAATAATTGAAAAAGCAATGGAAAAAGGCCTTACATCGGGTAGAGGACCTACAGGAGTTGCAGCAGCAGCTTTATATATTGCATCTGTACTTCTCGGTGAGAGAAAAACTCAAAGAGACGTGGCAGACATTGCGGGTGTAACTGAAGTAACAATCCGTAATAGATACAAAGAGCTTACTGAACAGCTCGATATGGGCGTAACTTTATAGTTACTCTCTTTAAAATTTTTTTTAATAAAACTCTAATTTTTTAATTCAAATAACTGATTTTTTCTAAATTTTTAGGTGAAAACCAAAAAATAATTAAATTAATAACTTTTATTATATTCTATGAAACCAGAAAATAGAATAAGGCGAATTTATGAATTGTTTTGTTTCGTTGCGATTGTTTTTTATGCCTTCACTCTTTTAATTCTGGTAATTTTTGATTATGATCCTAGAAATATGCTTATATTAATCCAATCCGACTTATTTATTGGAATAATACTTTTATTAGAATTTTATTTAAGAATTCGAAAGGAAACAGATAAGTGGGATTATCTTAAAGTCAATTGGCTTGATTTAGTTGCTATAATCCCTATAAATTATGTTTTAATATTTTTATCTGGTGGAATTAGCCCCGTATTATTTGTTGTTATTAAAGTAGTTGCATTAATCAAAATATATGCTTTATATAAATTTTCAAGAAAAATAAGCGATTATGTTTTAGAGTTTGCTGAAAAAACCAGATTATTTTATGGTTTAGCATTTTATCTTTTTGTTATTATATTTGGTTCAGCAGCAGTAGTGTACATTGAAAAAAGCGTAAATCCTAATCTTCAAAATTTTGGTGATGGTTTCTGGTATATAATACAAACTATAACAACAGTTGGATATGGTGATGTTGTTCCAGTTACCAATATTGGAAGAATAATTGGTTTAGTTGCCATGTTTACAGCTATTGGATTTTCCAGCCTTTTAACGGCGGCAACAACATCCGCATTAATTGAAAAATTTCGTAAAGAAAGGGAAGTAATTCAAGAGCGTGGTCAAAAGACCATTGGAGATCTTATAGAAAAATTAGATAAATTAGAAAGCCAGATGGAAGATATAAAATCTGAAACCGATGATATAAAAGAAATAAAATCCGAAATAAAAGATTTAAAG
>JAEYSH010000186.1 GCA_023434825.1 Methanobacteriota archaeon
TTGCTTAATACCAAATATTAAAGGAGATAATTTTTAAGATTACTAAACCTGATAAAAAAGGGGTAAAGAAGTAAAACTTAAAGATAGTATTGAATTGTTGGATGAGATTATTAAAGAAGAGTTAATAATTAAAGAAAAAGCAATCAAAGATGGATTTTTATAGTTAAAAAGACATATATAAAAATAACATTACATATCTTTAATTATATTCTATATATTAATTTCGATTTAATTCAAAAAGTAAAAGGGAAATATATAAAAATAAAAGAATAATCTCATTAGTAAAAAAGGATATTTAAAAGGAAGGAAATAAAAATGGAGTGCACAAAATATAGGAGATCTCCCTTAACAAGAGTAATATTACACGTTACATTTCCCCAGCTTTTGGGGTTAAGTGAAAATAAACCTCCTGATGAATTTCAGAAAGCCATTAATGAAGAATTCCCTTATATGAACATTCGTAAAGGTCATGATGTTTCAGTAGATTTAACGCCAGCTACTCCTGTTATTAACCGAAAAGAAAATATTGTGTGGGAATTTCGAAGTAGAGATAGTAGCAAGTATGTTTATGCAAATGAAAAGAGTCTTCAAATTCAATTTATTAAATATGATAATTTTGAAGAGTTTTTAGAAATTGTGGAATTTGTTTTTAATACATTCAGAGAAATGTATCCAATTAATGTATTTAAAATAGGGCTAAGATATATTAACGAAGTAAAGATAGAAGATGCAAGTGACCCTCGAGAATGGAACGGCTTAATTAAAGAAAGTTTAATTGCTACTGAAAAATTTGTAAGTAATGAAGATAATGTTATCCGCTCAATGCATGTACTTGAAGTTAATGAAGATGACTATAAATTAAGATTCCAATCTGGATTATTTAATAGTAATTATCCAAATTCTATAATAGATAAAGAATTTATATTAGATTATGACTGTGTTTCAATTGAAGAATTAGGTAAAAAAGAGTTTCATCCTACGGTTGTAAGATTCCATAAAATAATTAAAAAGTGGTTTGAAGACAGTATAGAAGATGAGCTTAGGGACAAATTGGGGTGCGAAAAATGAGTTTATGGGTATTTGAAGGATATTCACAAAGAGAAAAAAAGTCAAAAGATATAATAGAAGATATAATAAATTTTGATATCCCTACATCAGATTATACAAAAAAAAGTGTGAAATATATTACTGAGGAATATATAATCATTTAAGATTGAAATGTACAGTTATCATTCTAAACAGAGAATATATCAAGGGGATATATTTACAAATATTGAAATTTATACGGATTTTAAAATTGTCGATGGAAAAATAAAGACTAAAAAGATATTATTTCCATATTCAATTGTAATGACTCAAGATTGTGATTTAGAACAAGATTTTAATAATCGAGAATCCTTAAATAAGGATCAACGTGTAGAACTCATTTCAATATTACTATGTCCCGTTTTTAATTCAAATGATTTAAGAAAAGGTGTCCATCTTGAGGATGCAGAAATTAAATGTAATAATATAAACGGTAAGCTTTGGGATCCTGTTAAAAAAAATAAAGACAAAAGATATTATTTTTTAAAGGGTGAAAAGGTTTATTTGGATTATAATCCGGATAAATTCAAGAATGTTGATGATTTAATAATTGATTTTAAACATTATCAGACAATTCCACGTGACACTTTATATGATAAACTTAATAACTACTATGTTTCTATAGACCCTTTATTTAGAGAAAAAATTTCAGATAGGTTCACTCATTATTTAGGGCGTATTGGTTTGCCTGCAAAAGAGAAAAAACTTCCAAACTATAGATGTGACTCATTTTGCGATGTTTATTAAAAATTCACATGTCCAGTCTGACCATGCTGACCACTCTCAAAAAACTTATAATTAGGAATTGGGCTTATATTGCAAAAAAATTAAAACGAGTATTTGGTCTTATAATGGTATTAGTGGCGTTTATAGTTTATAATAAGCATTCTTATATGAATATGCCCAAAAAGTGAAAAAAAGTGGCTTAATATTGGTTATTATTTGCATTAGGCCATTTAAGCCCTTATTTGGACTTTGAATAGCACTATTTATTCTTATTTATCCTTTATTTCAGGTTTGCAAGTATGCTGGTCGGGTATTTTAACTTTTACCGAATCTGGAGTTTCTTGCGAAAATAAATAGACTGGTAATGATGTAATCTCGTTCAAATCATCATAATGTGTGGCATGCGAATCAAACGAACTAGGGGCCATAGCAAATGAAATTGAGAAGAATATTATTGAAAATGCAAAGCCGATTATTAAAGCTGTAGTGACTTCTCCCATTCTAAACAACTCCTGAAATTAATCACTTTTTCGAGTATTTTTATAGTAACCGCTCATTATTTCTTCATATTTTTGAGAAAATTTATCTTCTACTCCTTTTACTCTAGCTGTTAGCTCTTTAATAATCCTATTTTGGCTTTCAAGCATTTCATATTGCTTTTTAAGCATTATATCTTTCTCTTTTAATTCTTTTTCCAATTCATGCACTTTTTCACTAGTTTTATCAATTACTAATGGCTTATTGATAACTAGTACTTCCATTCCTTGTAAATAGGATTTTTTTAGCTTTTTCACAGTTGTTTTGAAGTATGCTCGGTCTACTTTACCTTTTAC
>JAEYSH010000216.1 GCA_023434825.1 Methanobacteriota archaeon
GCACATGTCATTTCAATAAAATTCCCTGCTTTAATTAAACTTACAATTTCTTTTCGTAACTTAGGTGTTAGTTTAGATGGCCGTCCACTCTTATTTTTCTTTTTCTTAATATTTTTCTTTGCTATTTTATCACCTCTATTTAATTTTTAAGCTTCAATATATACGGTAACGCATTTGGAAAAAAAAGAATCAATCCTGAAATTCTATTTGGGTTGAATAGCTCTAAAAATCATTATTTAACTAAAAAAAGCCCATATAACTCCATAAAAGTATATATAGTAGTTATAACATATTATAATCAAGGAATAAGGGGTTATAAAGGTCTATTTGATCCTTTAATCTGCGAAATTAAGTTAGAACAGAATTCATCCCTATAAAACGTTTAATCAAAGTAATATGGGATATTTCAAGTCAATGACATAAATCTTTTACTTTAATTTCATGGATGTAAATCAGATGAATTAAAAACCCCCAAAAAGCATTCCCCACATAAATAAAATAGTAGGAAGTGAAATAAGTGATAAATAAAGAATATTACTCCGAAGCAGATATACAATGGATAAGCGATGTAAAAAAAGAAAATATAGGAAATTTAATAAAAACACAAGGCATAATTACATCAACCGATAATGTAAACCCGGTTTTAATAGAAAAAGCTTATATTTGCAAAGCATGTCAAAAAATACATAAAATAACAGAAAAGGATTCACATGAAAATCCGGAGAAATGCATAAAATGTACAGGGTCACTAATACCTACAGATCATGGATTATATGATGATACGCAATTAATGACCATACAGGACATATTCGACACCAACAGAACCGAAATATACGCATCAACACTTGGAGATGAAGCATATTACGGAAAATACAATACCGGTGACTATGTAGACATTATAGCTCGAGTAGACACAACAAAATTAAATAACAGATATAAACTCATTCTTAAAATCGATGAAATAAAAAAAGTAGATATAACCATAAATATGGATATTGGAAAGAAATTTTGGAAATCCAAACAAACAGAAGCACAAAATGCCAGAGCAAGCACACAATACAAACAATGGAGAAAGGATGTGCTTGAAAGAGATGGATACACCTGCCAAAAATGCAACAAGTATCCTGAATTTATATCAGAATTGGATGTGCATCATATCTACAGTTTTTCAGGTCATCCATACCATAGATATGAAGTAGAAAATGGAATAACATTATGCAAAGAACATCATCAATTATTTCACAGAATTTACAGAAACCATGGCAGATACGAATTAAATGAATTTCTAAGACTAAAACAGTACATTGAATCATAGAAGAAACACATATTCTTCTTTTTAAATACTCATGATGAAGTTTGTAGAACAATTTTAAGATACAATCAAAAATATGAAAATTAAAACAAAAACAAATCCAGAAGCAGAAGAATTACACAATTTTATCAATAAATCACTCCAAAGAAGAGCATTCCTAACTTTAATAGCGAAATGTGAAATCATTTGCAATGGAAAAACCTTTAAACTTAAAGATAGAATCATAATGGTAAAACCAGATAAAACACTTATTGTAGATGATGTAATTAATTTAGAGCCTCTATGTTCCTTACCTCCAAATTCAAAATTTCAAACAAAAATAGAGGATAATGCAATACTTTTAAAAGGATACAATGAAAACACTACAGAATCAGTCACTGTGAATATATATAAAGCACATTTAGCAACATGTCATAAAGCATAAGAGCGTAAAAAAGATAATTTATCATGATAGGAGATTCTAAAACTTTGAAACAGAGTGAATTGTTGAGTGATGTTATTGAAATGATTGGTGAGAATAATTTAAATTAAATAACTAAAAGTTAATTATAGTTAAATTTTTTAGAGTTTTATATTCTAAATGAAATAATAATAAATTACTATTTTTAGTCAATTCAAGGTAAAATTATTATATGCATTATAGATATTATTAGATACAGGGAATAACCTATTTAATTAGTAATATTAGATTAAAACTGGAAACATGCTTTTTAACAATTTAATTTTAAAATGGAGGAGTCTTTATTAAAGTAGAAATTAAGGGGGAAATGAATTCATTAGATATAGAAAAACAGTTTGACGTTTTAAGGCAAAACTTGCTTGATTTAACAATGAAGAATAGCCTACTTAATTTTCGTTCAGGAAAAAGAACAATCAAAGTTATAGACGAAATACCTGCTGAAATTTATGATATTCTTGTTTTAAAGAAAAAAATTAAAGATAAAGAAATGGAATTTATTCCAATACCTGAGCAAGAAGATGAAATAATTGAAAAATTAAGAAGCGACCTTGAAAATGCTTTTAAAGGCTACTACAATTTAAATTTAGCAAATATAGAAATTCGGGCTAAAGATGAACTTTCTAAAGAGGAAATTAAATTAGTAGAAGCTTTAATTAAAAATGAAATTAATGCTAATGAAAATTTTTCTATAGTTTGGGATTCCCCCAATTTAGATCTAAAAGTGGAAGATCGACATAAAGATCTGTATCTTCAAACCAAATTGAATAGTAAAGAGCTCCAGAAAAGATTATTTTATATAAATCAGCAATCCAATACTGTAATGGAAGAACAGGGTTATAATATTTTATATTTAGCTTTAGGGTTTCTAAAATGGAATGAAATGGAAGAATCCGATTTCAAAAGAGCTCCTTTAATTTTAATCCCTGTAGAACTGGATCGTAAAAAAGTTAAAGGAGCTTTTAAACTAAGATGGAATGGTGAAGATATAATTACAAATATTTCACTACAATTTAAACTAATAGAACAGGGAATTGAATTACCCGAATTTGTAATGCCTGAAAATAAAGAAAGTATTTATGAATATTTAAATGAAGTACAAAAGGCTGTAGAATCAAAGAAAGAATGGAAAGTAATTTCTGAAATTTTTCTTGGATCTTTTAGTTTTACTAAATTTGTAATGTATAAAGATCTTGATAAGGGCAATTGGCCTAAAGACTTTTCTATAACTGAAAGTCCAATTATTAAAGAAATTTTTAGCCCTTCTGGAGGAGTTTTTGATAATGGATTTGAAGAAACCGCAGTAGATCAATTATTAATTCCTAAAGACATTTATCATGTTGTTGATGCGGACTCTTCACAAATAGCTGTTATAGAAGATGTTAAAAATGGTCGCAATATGGTAGTTGAAGGACCACCAGGTACTGGTAAGTCACAAACAATAGTTAATTTAATTTCGGAACTTATTGCTAAAGGAAACACAGTTTTGTTTGTTAGTGAAAAAATGGCTGCGTTAGAAGTAGTTAAAAGCCGTTTAGACAAAATCGGTCTCGGAGAATTTTG
>JAEYSH010000003.1 GCA_023434825.1 Methanobacteriota archaeon
GTAAAAGCGGCATAACTCGTTTAAGGGCATTATTATTGGTATTGATTTATATTGCTTTCCTTATTATGACTGGAATCAGTGTTAAATAATATATTCCTGAAATTTGTATAAAGAAGTGAATTTAGGTTAATTTTTATTATAACCTGGATTAAATGTGCTAAAAATTTAAAACCTACAACTGCTAATAAATTACAGAAAAATCAACGGATTTACATTAAAATGAGTTATTACAGTGAAATTTCACTGTTTGTTTAATAGTATTTCAATGGCTGAAACATTACTGGTTGTTCCTTCATTATTCTTTACTTCTTCTGTGCTGATAGATATAGATCCAAGTTCTGCATCCAATATAAACTTGTTTCTAACTATTTCAGCTACATCAACAGCTCTACTTATGGCTTTTCCTCTTGCTTTTAATGTTACTTCGGGTGTTCCGTTGTTCATTTGTGTGACTACTGCTAATACGTAATTCATCACTGGTTTATTTCCTATGTATACTATATTTTCATCTGACATTTTTTTAACCTCTTTATAATATTATGAACTGATAGTAGTTACTTTTGCCTATTTAATTGCATCAAAAACTTGTAAATGTCAATAAGATCAAATAGTATTCTATGAGTGAACATAAACAGGTAAATGTAAAAATAGATGAAGATTTTGTAATTTCAGTTGATGAAGGTTTAGAAGATATAATTAAAAACTTCTTCCATTGGGAGATTGACACATGCAACTGCTGTATTGATTATAAAGGCTCAGTATGGATAGAATTTTGCGATTTTGACGATTGGAAACAGTTTTTACAGTTAGCCCTGCGCAATAACATTGAAGTTAAGGGAAATAGTAATCGCGAAACTCTCTGGGATTTCCTTCAAGAAAAAGCAGATGTAAAATTAGTATATGATGAAGAGCTCATGCAGGACCCGAATAATGAAGAGGGAGTTATAGGAACTGGCGTTTTGGTTATCTGTGTGGGTTTAATGTTCCCTAAAGAGTCACTGGATGAGTTTAAAGAGCTACTCTTTGAAGTCCTACCGGCTAAATAGAATACAAAATTAATCTAGATAAAATTTTGAAAAAGTAAACACTTTCTCATAACCTTTTATCTGGTATTCTAAGCGTATCTGAACTACCTTTTCCAGTTCTTTTACCAGCAGCTTTATTTTTAGATTCTTTATTTAGCTGCGGCTTTATAAGTCCACGCTCTAATATGTAGTCTTCATTTGTTAATTCATCTAAAACTGCCTTAAAATCTGCCTTTGATAAATCTTTAAACTCATTTTTTAAAGCAGTGAATAATCTTCTTTCAAGATAAACGTTACCATGTTCTTTTAATATTTCATCGGCTTTGGATACTATTTTGGATTGATTATCGTTATCAGTCATATTTTATCTCCATGATACCTCAATTTAGGTTTTAAAATTAATAAAATTTAATTATATTTTTTATAGATAATGTAAGTTCCCCTCTATATTTTTCGCTTAGTAGAAATAATTAATGAATTTACCATGGATTATCTATTTTTACTAATATTTTTAACAATTTAAAAAATTTAGAAGTATAGCCAAAAAATTAGCAGATATCTTATCTAGCCATAAAATTTCTAATCTAAATCCAACTAATCTGTTTTATATAATCTTTTTTTGCTGTTTTATTAAAGAAAAGAATAATATTAATGAAATTCAAATAATTAATATATTAAAAGAACTTTGGAGCTAAAAAACATGCCGAGAGTTATACATTTTGAAATACCTGCAGATAATCCTCAAAGAGCCATAAAGTTTTATGAGGAATCGTTTGGATGGAAGATAGAGAAATGGAATGGGCCTTTTGACTACTGGCTCGTAATGACTGGAGAAGAAGATGAACCCGGTATAAATGGTGCCATAATGTCAAGAGAAATGGGAGACATGGTTAAAAATACCATTGCTGTTGATTCTTTCGAGGAATATGCCGAAAAAATCAAAAAAGCTGGAGGAAAATTCCTAATGGAAAAACAAACCCTTCCCGGCGTTGGTTCAATGGCCGCATTTGAAGATACAGAAGGTAATGTATCTGTACTTATTGAGCCAGAGCCAATGCCAGAGTAAATATTATTAATTAAAAATATAAACCCTAATTTATTTTTTGGGCCACAGAACTTAGTTTCTAGGCTTTTTGACTCATCGACTCAATTTCGAGTTAATTTCTTTTATTTGTTTTCTGTAGCTTGTACTGTTGCTTCTGATTGGGGCACTGCTCTTGTTCTATACATCTGAATACCTGTTGGAACGTACATTACTGCAAAACCAATGATAATAGCCAATATCATGTATGCAGGGCTTAGTATTCCAGAAACCCAAAAGTTGTAGAAGATAAATACTGTTACCGGTGCATACAATGCGCTTGCAGTTACAACACCTGGAGAATATTCACCATAGCGTAATGTATAATATGCGTGGATTAAGAAATTTGAAAATATCCATGCAGCAGTGGCTAATCCAAGTACAAGGGTCCATTGATTTGTATAAAAGACTGCAAGAGATACTGAAACAAGAACAAATGCCATGAAAATAATATTACCAAGTGCGAACTCGCCGAAGCTCATGGAAGTTATTATACGACTTTTAACTGCCCAGGCCGGAAATCGAGGTGATTCTTCTAAAATATGTATTAAATATGCAATAGGTACAAGCCAGAGAATATTTAAGTCCATTTTTTGCCTCCTTAATTTGATTAATTATGTTATTATCTAATAACAAAACATATAATATTTTCCTAGAAATAATTTGGAGATGGAAGATTTGGCAAGATGAATGATAAATAAATCTGAATTCACCGTAACAATTTATAATTTACTTAATTTTTACATATCTTTTAAATAAATAATTATTTGGATTTTTTTTAATTATCGCGCAACATTTTCAAAAAATTAATAAATAAAAACAGTGATATTTCATACAATAAGAATTTAGGATGTTAATTAAGATGTCTCTTCATGAACTTCCAGATAATTTAAAAAATATTTCTAAAAAACAAATAGAAGAGAATATAAAAGATATTTATAGGAAATATGCTCAAAAACCTTCTATTAATGATCGACGTTTTAAAAATTTAGATAGAATTCATCCATATTATAAATTTGTTAATAGAAATGAATTTTTAAGGGATCGAGATAGAATTATTTTTTCTAAAGCTTTTAGAAGATTAGAGCATAAGGCTCAAGTTTATTCACATGAGAAAGGTGATCATTTTAGAACAAGGCTTACTCATACTTTAGAAGTAATGCAAATAGCAAAAAGTATAGGAAAAAATTTAGGATTAAATGAAGATTTAATTGAAGCAATTGCATTAGGGCATGATATTGGCCATACTCCCTTTGGACATGAGGGAGAAAAAGTTTTAGACATGATAATGAGAGGAGAAGATGATCTTGGGGGTAAGCTTAGATTTAAAATTAATTATGGTGGATTTAAACATAATTTTCATAGTTTAAGGATTTTGGACATTCTTGAAAGGAAATATGAATACAATAAAGGATTAAATTTAACATGGCAAGTTTTAGAAGGTATATTAAAACACACTTCAGTTAAAAAAAATGGTAAAACATGGGAATTGTATAGGTTTGTTCAATCTCCAAAATTTCTAATTCCTTTTATGAAAGATGAATATTTAGATTTTTCTGTCACACTTGAAGGGCAAGTTGTTGCAATAGCTGATGAAATTGCTCAAAGGCAGCATGATTTAGATGATGGGCTAAGGGATAAAGAATTAGGTTTAATGGAAAACAGAATTATAGGTGAAATTCAAGATGCAATTAGCGATTCAATTAATCCTTTAAGCCGATTTTTAAGAGCATTTCCAACTTTAAGCAGTTTTATTAATAATTACGAGGGGAAAGTTACTGATAA
>JAEYSH010000004.1 GCA_023434825.1 Methanobacteriota archaeon
GATCTTCAGTCTGGCGTTCTCCCAACTGAACTACCACGGCAAATGGGCCGGACGAGATTCGAACTCGTGATCACCTCCGTGTCAGGGAGGTATCATACCCCTAGACCACCGGCCCGGAGTGCGTCTACCTTGAATATAGATGTATTCCTATATAACCTTTTCCCTTATTTTGCTAATTTTTGATGTAAAATAGTAAAATAATTTAAATTATTCTGACTTTTTTAGTATTTCTTGTTAAACTTGCTTAAATTATTTGCTGTATTCCAATTGATTTTGTTATACTTGCTCTTGCTTAATAATTTAAAAAAAATAATTAATATATCTTTATGGATTAATTAAACATTATTAAGTCTTTTTATGGTTATTAGGTGATAAAGATAAATTATTTTATCAAAAAACAAGACATTAATTATAAATAGTAGTAAACTAACCTATAATGTGTAAATGTCCTCTAAGGAGGTTAAAATATGGATATAGAACCAATAAAAACAACAGTAGAAGAGCTTTTAAAGGTCTTAGCCACCGAAAATGTTATTGGCGAGACAATTGAAACTGAGGATAAGATTCTTATCCCTGTAACTAAGTTTGGAATGGCATTTGGTGCTGGAAGCGGTGAAGGTCAAGGACCTGCTAATCAAGGTGGAGGAAAAGGTAGTGCTGCCGGTGGAGGTGCCGGTATTGAACCTATAGCCATGATAGCTGTATTTAAAGGCGTAAGTGGCCCTGAAGGTGTAAGAATCATGCATTTGACACCACCTAACCCTATAGGCAGAGCTATTTCTGAAGCTGTCCCTGCTGTAATAGATCTTATGAAGGAAAGTAAAGAAACCGTTAAAGACTTAACAGCAGAAGATAAAAAGGAAGAAACAGAGTAAACAAACTCTTATTTTAAATTTTTAGATAAAAGTGGTCCAATTGATCCTTGCAACCGCCATTATACTAATTATAGTACTATTTTTTGTATGTGTTCTGGTGGTTCCGTTTAATATTTCTCTTAAGTTAAAAACTGAAGGATTAAAAGCCACAGGATGTTTTAAATTAACATGGATTAAAATTAAACTAATTCAGAAGGATTTTCCTGACAAAAAAGATGAAGATAAGGAAAAGAAGGAGAAGAAAGAAGAAGAAAAAGAAAATAAATTTGATATTAACAGACTTCCTAAAATAATTTCACTTCTTTATGAATCTTCACCATATTTCATACGAATTTTTAATGCATTTTTGAAATCCACCAAAATTGAAAAATTTTCTCTTAATTTAATAATTGGTACCGGTAGCCCTTATGATACTGCTAAACTAAGCGGTTATTTGTATTCAATAATACCAATAATGAACTTAATCCCTAATACAAACTTTTTCTTTGAACCTGATTTTATAAATGGACGGTTTGAAGCAATTATAAATCTAAAGATTAGAATAAGACTTTTCTGGATTGTAATTGAGTCTTTGAGGGTAGTTATTAAAAAACCGGTTAGGTCGCTTATAAATGAACTTAGAAAAATGAGATGATTTATGATGGAAATTGAATTATTCGACGGCTTTAAAGTTGAAAGAAAGGTTTTAAAGCCATTTATAATTGAGGATAAATTATTTTTTCCTGTTGTCGAAATCATTATGAATGGGGATGAAAAATATTTTAATTCTTTAAATATTACTCCTATTGCTTTTGTTGTTGAAGAAAATAATGATAATTATGTTATTTTAGTAAATGATGTTGAAATTGAGGAAGAAGAAATTTTAGAACTCTTTTTAACACTTAAATAGCTAAATAGTAATATTGAATGTTTAAATATTAAATTAACGATTGTTAAATATTATTTTTGAGATCATAGCAAAATATAAACATTTATTAGTCTAATTAATCAATTATAAATTGAAAAAATTCAAGAAAAGGAAAAGGATTCAATTTATAAAAGTGAATTTATGGGAAATGATCTCATGCTGCAGGATGATAAATATAAGTTTGCAGTTATTGGAGTTCTCTTGGGAATTTCATTTTTCCTGGTTTATTATTTCCATTTTATATTAAATACAAAAATTATTTTTACACATTTTTTTTATGTTCCAATAATTATATCGGCAATATGGTGGAAAAGAAAAGCTATAATTTTCCCATTAGTTTTGGCTGCTGTACTTTTAATAAGTAATATAATAACTGGTGATAGTGGGCTTCCATTTATGGAAGATCTATTTAGAGCTGCAATGTTTATTTTTGTAGGGATTGTAGTTATTTATTTAGCTGAAATAATTGAAAAATCACAGGATACACTTGCTGAAAGTGAAGAAAAATATCGTTCAGTTATTGAATCTGCTAATGAAGCAATAATAACTGTAAATAATCATGCAGAAATTGTTTCATGGAATAATGCTGCACAGTATATCTTTGGATATGGAGAAAATGAAATTTTAGGTAAATCTGTAACACTATTAATGCCTGAGAGAAGTAAAAAGCAGTTTGAAAATAAATTTAAAACTAATGAAAATAGACCTAAGAAGTTTCATAATTATGATATTGAATTTAACGCTTTAAGAAAAGATGGAACTGAATTTCCGTTTGAATTATCGGGAGCTAAATGGGAATTTAAAGGGGAAAGATTTTTCACAGCGATAATACGTGATATTACCAAACGAAAAAAGATAGAAGAAGCACTTATAAACAGTGAAGAAAAGTATAGGGAACTATTTAACAGTGCAAATGATATGATTAGCTTGAATATACTGGAAAAAGGGGGAATACCTGGAAAATTCATCGAAATAAACAATGTAGGATGTAAACGATTAGGTTATTCTAAAGATGAATTTTTAAAAATGACTCCTAGGGATATAGTTGCCCCTGAAAAACGTGATCAAATGCCCGAAATTGCTGCAGAGCTCGCTAAAACAGGTCACGCAGAGTATGAAATGGTTCACATCACTAAAGAAGGTAAAAGAATTCCAGTAGAAATTAACAACCACATTTTTAAGTTTAAAGGAAAAACAGTAGCTCTTGCTATTTCACGTGATATTACTGAACGTAAAAAGGCTGAAAAACAATTATTTGAAAGTGAACTAAAATACAGAACTCTTTTTAATACAACACCGGATTATACAATGATTATAGGGACAGATGGTATCTTAATAGACGTAAATGAAGCTGCTAAAGAGGTTACCGGGCTCTCAAAAGATGATCTAATTGGTAAAAAATTTTCCAGTTTAAAAATACTGCTTGATGAAGAAATGCCTTTGCACAGGAAGAATGTTTCTAAAGTATTGAATGGTGAAGTAATTAACTCTTCTGAATCCAGATTTATTGATTATAAAGGAGATATACGTTATGTTGAAACGTATTTAAAGCCATTAAGAGAAAATAATGAAATACTTGCATTTAATATCGTTGCTCATGATATTACTGAACGTAAAAAGGCAGAAGAACAATTAAAATCTTCCTTAAAAGAGAAAGAAATGCTTGTTAAAGAGATACATCACCGAGTTAAGAACAATTTAATGGTTATAAGTTCTCTTTTGAACCTTCAATCAAGATACATAAAAGATAAGGAATCACTTAATATCTTTAAAGAGAGTCAGAGCCGGGCAAAATCAATGGCTCTTATTCATGAAAAATTGTATCGATCAGATGATATGAAGAAAATTAATTTCGGTGAATATATTGAAACATTATCTAAAGATCTTTACCGTACTTATATTACCGACTATGGGCGAATAAAACTTAATTTAGATGTTGAAGATGCAAAAATTGATATTAACACCTCAGTTCCTCTGGGCCTTATAGTTAATGAGTTAGTCTCTAACTGCATGAAGCATGCTTTCCCGGCAAATGATAAATTTGCAAGTCCTGAGGAAATGGAAGGTCAAATTAACATAATATTTAAAAAAGTAGATAATAGTTTCGTATTAGAGGTAAAAGATAATGGAATAGGATTTCCAGATGATTTAGATTATAAAAATACTGATTCTTTAGGATTACAGTTAGTAAATATGCTGGTTGATCAAATTGATGGTCAACTTGAACTTAATAATGTAAATGGAACTGAATTTAAAATCAAATTCAAAGAAATGTATTAATTTTAGATAAAATGATCTTTTCTTGAATACTAAATTATATGTCTTAAGATAATTTTTTAGGTTACTTTAGAGGTCTATATTCTTCATTCAGGATTTTGCTTTTACTATTTGTAGATTTTTCTTTGGCTGTAGGAGAATTCTCGTCATCAAAGTATAAAGTTAATTTAATCATTCCTTCAGGATTTACAGGACCTATAACTATATCAGTTCTTCTATCCATTCCCGTAAGCCTTATATGTGTAGCATTCTTTGCATCAACTTTATTTCCTTCATCATCTTCATATTCAACTTCTCCTTCTGCATAAGTTGATGGTATTCTAACTTTAGATGAGGGGATAGTTTGGGGAACTTCAATATTTTCGGGTAAATGAACAAATTTTTCATGGGGAATACTTTTAGACCTTTTAGAAATTTTCTCCTCTTCAATTTTTTGTGCTATTTCTTCCCTTTGGAGAGTACTGAGTCTTTCACTTGATTCTGGAAATATTATTTCTTCTTCTTTTTCGACATGGTTTTCTACACTTTCTCTTAGCTCATTGAGTTTAGATAGACGTTTATTATCTTGCCACGGAATTTTTTCAATATCATTAATTAATTCTCTGGCTTCTTCATGCTCCCTGAAACTTTGATTAACTTTTACTTCATCTATGGCTTTTATTCGAGGATAAAAGTATTTTTCTTCACTTTCCATATGTGTATTTAATTTATCTTTAATTTCTCTAAATCTGGAGAGTTCTTCTTTTTCGGTTGCTTCTTTTAAGAGTTCTTTAACGGAATCATGATCATTTTTTAACATATGGTATAATTCTTCAGTCATTTAATATCACCATTTTATTAAATATTATGAAATAAGTATGATATTAAATTAGCTAAAGTAAAGAAAATATGATAAAAAAAGAAATAAATAGATTTTATTTTAAGTTATTCAATTTTAGTTAGATACCCGTAAAGTTTATATATTTGATTCAAGTAATGAGTACACTTGAGAAGAAAAATCTTCTCAAACCCCCCCTTTTAATTTTATTCTTAATTTAGAAGTTTATTTTTTAAAATAATTGATTGAATTTTAAACTCAAATTTAAATTCATTCTAATATTGAATTTCACATTTTTATTGATATTACATTTTTGTAGTAAAATTCAATTGTCTAACCATTAACGCTTTTTTGTGTTATTATGATTAAAAAGTACTTAGAAAATTTTTAGGTTTTATAACAATTTTTCCTTACGAAATAACTTGAAAGTAATTTCAGGACTTGCTTTTCAATTTTAAAAATAGTTTAAATAGGGAATTAAACCCTATTTACAACATTATTATTTGGTAATTAACTTGCAGTGCAGTTATTACGGGCGTTATTTTTCAGTCCATACTGGTATTTGTGTTGTTCATCGCAATTACCTTTATTAGCGCCTGCATTACCATTTTTTTGACCATACTGGTATTTGTGTTGATCTCCATCACAATTACTGCAATTTTGGTTATTTTTGCAGTTTATATGGCATTTCTCACCAGTTACTGAGGTACTTTGATTTTGTGTCACTTTGGTGCTATTTTGAGTTGTATCTTGTGTTTCATTGGTTGTATTAGTTTCGTTTAATGCAAATGCTGGTATTATACTAATCATCAATACCATAGCGCTGATTATGGCTGCTTTTTTGATATTTTTCACTATTTGTCACCTCCTTCAATGTTGGGTGACTAGAAATAGTATTGGAGTATATAAATCATTATTCCGACTTTTCACCCAGATTTGTACCAGTTTATTTCCATGTTACCCAGATTAGTATTGAAAGAGCGAAAAATTCTATTATATTTAAAAAGAATATCGGAGTACCCATACCAGGACCTCTAAAGCCTTCATATGTTAGAAGAAATCCTGTAAAAAGTACATTCTGTAATAAAAGTAATAGGGCAAAAGCTACAAGTCCGAAGGTAAATTTAGATTTAAAGTCCCTGTAACTTCTCAAATACAAGTATAATAGAACTATTAAGAGGCATATGTTTCCAATTCCCACAACAATATCTATCGTTATAAGTTGGGAGTTTACAAGATGCATTCCTCCCCCCATTCCTGTTCCATTTCCTCCTTGATATCCATTTCTGCCTGGCATTTTATCACCTCTAAAGAATGTGAATTTTATTATTTTTTCATTTTACTTAAAATTTCTAGGAATACGGGGTAATTATCTTCCATACGACTTGTTAAAAAGAACATCGCGCCATATTTTTTCTCCCCAGTAGAATTAACAATGATATTGTGGTCCTCTAAAATTTTAACATGATGTTGAATAGTCTTGTAATCTAGATCAAGTTCTTGAGAAAGCTGATTAACATTGTAAGGCCTATCATGAAGAGCTTCAATTATTCTAGACCTATTAACTCCTCCTCTACTTCCAGCTATCAAATACCAGAGAACCCTCTTCATAAAATCACTATATTAAAATTATATTATATTTTTGAGTATATGCATTTAATTTAATAACTTTCTCTTTTTTTTAAATTTGGTACAGATTTGGGTGAAAACTAGTAAAAATTTCGGAATAACTATTTTTATTATCTTTTTCTATATAATGAACTGTAAAACTCATTTAGATCATCAAAATAAGATGAAAGAGGGAGATATTTATGGCATATGAAATTATTTTACCTTCAATACCTTTTATAGCAGGATATTTATGCACTTATTTACTTTATAAAAGACATTTTATTAAAAAATCCATTCATGTCAATATTTGGAACCTTATAATAGGAATTGCGTTCCTGGTGTCTGCAGGGGGAGGTTTTCTACTGTTAATCCTAATGGAACTTGGAATTACCCTTCCAATTAGCTTTGGACTAATGTACTGGCATGTTGAGCTTGGAATAACTCTAGTATTAGTTGCAGTATTCCATCATCATGTTTATTTAAAAGGAACTAAAAGGATGCTCTTTGGAAATAAAAGGAGGGCATATTCATGAAAAAAAAGACACTAATCAATTTAAAGAATTCATTAGACCAGAAGATTTCACCAAATAAGCAAAAAATTTTAGGAGCTTTAAGTGTTATACCTTTCATAGCTGCCTCCAGTATGCAAGGAGCTTGTGCAGTGAGTTGTCCTTATGGAATGGTAAACGATCCATATCCTGGAAACTGCTCTCGTTACACTGATTTAAATGGTGATGGAATTTGCGACCTTTCACAGGCAGTTACTACTGCTACAACTGATCAAACTACAACTTCAACTAGTGATCCAGACACATCAACACAAACCACTGATAGTACAAGTGGTCATGGATCTCACAGTGTAAATACGGATTCTTCAAGTGTAGACCAGTCAAATATGACCGTTGTCCCGGACTCAAGTAATTTTGATAATGGATCTACTCAGATAGATCAAAATAATTATCATGTACTCCCGATAACTCTATTAATCATAGGCGGATATCTTTTTACTTATTATCTTTTTAAGATAGGGATTTTAAAGCCTCAAAAACATAAAAGAATATGGAATTTACTTTTATTAGGAGGTTATCTGGGTACTGGCTTAACTGGAGTTTTATTAACATCAATGATTAATTTAGGTATTTCAACAATTTATAATCCAAGTATAACTTACTGGCATGCTGAATTATCCATTTTAATGGTGGTAGGAACTCTAGTTCATATTCATATTTATAAAAAGCCATTTAAAAATATGTTCAAAGTGCTATTTGGATTCAAATTCAGTTCAAAAAAGAATACTAAAAGAAAACTGGTAAGTACTTAATAATTTCTTTTATTTAATTTTTTAATAATTTTAAGATAAAAAGGAAATATTAAAAATAAATTGAATATTTATTCAATTTTTTTAAATTCAGTTTTAGGAGCACCGCAGATTGCGCATATTTCTGGCGCTTCTTTTTCTACAGTGTTTCCACAGAAATTACAAACATAGTACATAACTTCTACGTTGTTTCCAAGGTTTTGGAGTGCATTTTCATATAATCCTGCGTGAATTTCTTCTACTTTGTTTGCAACATCAAAGCTCCAGAGTGCAGCATCATTCTTCTCTTCTTTGGCTACTTCTATGAAAGCTGGATACATTTCTTTAAATTCTTCTACTTCTCCTTCTATTGCTGCTTTAAGGTTTTCTTCAGTGCTATTAATACCTTTCATTACTTTTAAGTGGTTGTGTGCATGTACAGTTTCAGCATAAGCTGCTGCTTTAAATAATCTTGCAACCTGGAAAAATCCTTCTTCTTCTGCTTTTTTAGCAAATGCTAAATATTTTCTATTTGCCTGAGATTCACCAGCAAAAGCTTCTTTTAAATTTTCATCAGTACTCATATTTTCACCTTCAAATGTTTTTTAAACTTTATAAAAATAATTATTGTAAATTAAGAAATATTAATTTTATCATTAAAACCAAAATAAAAAAGAACTTTAAAAAAAAGGAAAAAATTAAGCTGTTTTAACAGCCATTTCGACGTCTTCAGCTTTAACAGTTTTTCTTCCAGCGTGTTTAGCGAGTTCTACTGCCTTTTTAGCAATTTCTTCACCTTTTTCTTCTAGAGATTTAGCTAAAGCTTCCTTTGCGTCATCACTAATTCTTTGAGCACCAGCGTTTTTGATGATTCTTCCAACTGGAGCAATTGGTAATTCAGCCATAATTTCACCTCCTAATCTAACTTTATATACATAATATTTAAACTTATCGTTTTTCATAGGGTTTTTGGCTATCATGAACTCCCTACAGTTTCAGTACATGTGCATATTTCATATGGAAAAATTTTATGATGACAGAACAACAATAGAATATTTTGATCACTGAAATATTGGTATGTGAACTAACTGATTATTCGATAAAATAATGGGGTGATTTTTGAGAGTTATATGAAAATTGTAATTAACCAAAACTTTTAACATAATTAAACTTAATAAAAAATCGCATGTTTGATAAGCTGAACATTGACCCTCAGATAAACAGGATACTAGAAAACGCAATGGATAGTCCAATTTCCACTGAAGAAGCCCTTAAATTAATGAATACACAAGGAAAAGAGTTTCAAGCGCTTATACTAACTGCTGATCTTCTCAGGGAAAAAATTGTTGGGGACAAAATCACATTTATCCAAAACTGGAATATTAACTTCACAGATATCTGTACAGGAACTTGTGGTTTTTGTGCATTTAAAAAGAACCCTGGCGATGAAGATGCTTACTTTTTGCAAATTGATGAAATAGTTAAAAGGGCAAAAGAAGCTTATGATGATGGCGCAATTGAAGTTTGTATTCAAGGAGGTCTTCATCAAGATATAGATGCTTATTTTTATGAAAATATTCTTTTAAAGGTTAAAGAAGAAATTCCAGATATTCACATTCATGCTTTTTCTCCTATGGAAATATATTATGGAGCTTTAAAAGCAGAAATTACAGTAGAAGAAAATTTGAAGATGCTTAAAAAAGCAGGTCTGGGTTCAATGCCCGGAACTGCTGCAGAAATACTAAATGACGAAGTTAGAGAAATAATATGCCCTGGAAAGCTCAATACTTCAGAGTGGATTGATGTAATTAAAACAGCTCATAACGTAGGCATTCCAACAACATGCACGATGATGTATGGTCATGTAGAAACTTTAGAGCATAGAGTTGAACATCTAGATATTTTAAGGGATATTCAAGAAAATACGGGAGGATTTACAGAATTTGTGCCTCTTTCATTCATGCATAAAAATGCCCCAATTTTTAAAAAGGGAATCTCAAGTGCAGGGACGACTGGAGTAGAAGATCTAAAACTTTATGCAGTTTCAAGGTTGATGTTTGGAGATTTAATTAAAAATATACAGGTTTCATGGGTTAAATTAGGGTTTAAATTTGCTCAAATGTGTCTTCTGGCAGGTACAAATGATTTAGGTGGAACTTTAGGAGAAGAGAATATTTCCAGATCAGCAGGAGCAGTACATGGAGTTTACACACCTCCAAGCGAATTAGAAAGGATTATAAGAGATGTTGGAAGAATTCCTGCCGAAAGAAATACATTGTATACAGAAATAAAAGAGTTGGATTGATTATTTTTTTCTTATTATTATTTTATCTCCATCTTCTGCCTCTTTTATTATTTCTAAATTTTCAGTAATTTTACCAATGTGATTTACATCAGATGCTGGTTGCGAATTACCATAAAAAACACAAAAAGCATTTCCTGGTGGCCAATAAGATATATCACAGCATTCTGATTTTCCAGATGGGTTTCCATATTCTGAAAAAACAGGAATATCGAAATAAATTTCTTCAAAATAGATATTGCAGTTTCCTTCAATAGGTAATGCATCAAAAACTTCTTTAGCTGTCTTAGGATTTCTATCATCCAATTTT
>JAEYSH010000054.1 GCA_023434825.1 Methanobacteriota archaeon
CGTATTTTGAAAGATTTTTTGCAGACATATCATCTTCTTTAACCGCTTCTGCAGCAATTTCACCAGCGATTAGTCCGCCTTCCATACCACTAATTATTCCTCCACCAGTTAAAGGATTTACCATTCCAGCAGCATCCCCTACAACCAGCAAGTTATCAGTAGATATTTTTTTGATAATTCCACCTACAGGATCTCCACCAATATTTAACTCAACTGCAGTAGCGTTTTTAGTGGTTGGACAATTTTCAACAAATTCAAGAAGGTGTTCATATGCGCTCTTTTCTGTTAATGTTGTTATTACAGCTAATCCTACGTTTGCAATGTCATCTCCTTTAGGGAAAACCCACGCATATCCTCCAGGAGCAACACTTCCGAAATAGAATTCCAGTGCATTTGGATTTTCCATTTCAACGCCAACCATTTCAAATTGAGCTCCAGATTCCATATCTTTAGGCTTAGTTGCAGTTCTAAGTCCGCCCCATCTTCCAACTCTTGATTCTGGGCCATCTGCACCAATAACAATTTTAGCTTTAATTTCGATTTTTTCGCCCATGCTTTCAGCTTTAACGATCACATAGCCATCTTTTCGCTCTAGTCCTTTAGCAAGAGTCTTGAGCATTATATCAGCGCCAGCTCTTGCAGCATCCATAGCCATATGCTTGTCAAAAACTTTCCTTTCCACAACAAAACCCATTTCTGGAAGCTTTACAGTGTCTTCAGTAAGCCAAACATCTATTCCACCAGGAGATACAAGTCTTACTCCTCCAATTTCTGAAGTAACCCATCTACTGCTTGGTTCAATTCCTAAATTAATTAATCCGTCCTTGGATACCCCTTCAGCGCATCTTTTAGGTGCACCTATTTCAGATTTCTTTTCTATCATTAACACTTTTGCACCGTTAAGTGCAGCGTGCTTTGCAGCAGATGAACCAGCAGGACCTGCCCCTATTACTAAAACATCAGTCTCAATAAACATTAAATTCACCTTGCGTTATTCCTCTTTTACTAAAGCACGTACTGGACAAACCTGCACGCATATTTTACAATCTTTACATGAACTTTCATCAAAAGTTATAGTTGTTTCGCCTACTTCTATTAGGCATCTTGGGCAAACACCTGCGCATTCACCGCAATACATACACCATTCCTTAACTATCATTTTATCCCTATCTCTTTTATTATATGATTTTAATCTTTATTCAGTTTATAATAACTCCCTTATTAATATTTCATATTTCTAAAATAAATTATTTTTATAAAAATAAGATAACTAAATGAAAACGAGAGTATACAAACTTAATTTTTTATTATATTTATATTCTGCTTTTACCTTTTTAAATTTAATCCCATAAATATTCCAAGAGTAAAATAATCATAATATAAAGAAAAAAATCTCTTAATTTTTTGAATTAGAATTATCGAACAGTTATAGATTATTTCAAAAAATAAGAATATAGATTCACTTAATGAATTATATACTTTAAATTAGAACTTTAAAATAAATAAAATTAAAAAATCTATTCTTCCTCACACTCTTTTTTAGATTTAAACGCATATCCGCATTCAGAACAAATAACTGCCCCTGTTTTAGCATGGGCCTGATGTTCTCTTTCTATATCTCTTTTAATCGTTTTATCTTCACAACCACATTTAGGACATTTTTCACTTAAATTACCTAACTTCATATTAACACTCCATTTATAATTATAATAATTATTTATTTATATTTAATAATAAATTAATTTGTTCTTACTATTTATACAAACAAATTAATTAATAAATTTCACGGAATTTATCTATTAAGCAAAATAATATCTTATTAATTTTTATATGTTTAATTTATAGGTTAATGCTATTTTTAGACTTATAGTCTTAATATTATTTTTTAAGAAATATTTTTTTAGAAAAACAATTCTATTTATGTCTTAAAATAGTTTAAAAATAATTATACTTGGAAAAATTAAAAAAATATGGTTAATTTTTTAAAAATAATAAATTATATTGCTATTACATTCGCTCAAAATGTCTACCTTTAAGAAGTACTTTATCACCAATAGTATCAATCTTATCAAAGTCTACAATTCTTTTTTCGCCTAGGCCAACTTTTGCTGAAACTCCTCCTTCCCTTAATATTACAGATTCAATCCTGTTTGTTTGTGGATTCCATTCCACATCTTTTACTTCTCCAATTTTGTCTCCAGAATCATCTATAACGTCCTTACCCTTTAACTCATCTACAATTTTCATAATACCACCATTAACTCCAATTAGATAAAATTAAGGAAATTAATCCCTATTTTATCACTTTATTTTGTAATGCATTTCTCACTGAAGTTGTAACTAACTACATTTAAAAATGTAACAAGTACAACGTATTACTATTTATTAAAAACATCATATATATTTATCGAATTAATTCAAATCCAAAGATGAAATAAATGATTTATATTCCTTATTTTTTTATAAAATAACACTAATTAGAGCTAAGACCAACAAAAACTTATCTCAAAAATTGTATTAATGGAGTAATATAAATAAAAAATAACAAAAGTTTTATATAATAGTTCGGACATAACCATACATTCGGGAGTACCCGAACTATTAAAAGTGGAGGGACGATAATGAAAACTGAAGAATTATGCTGTGCATGCCCAAAATGTGGATGTACAGATAAACATATTATTAGATCAGATGACCATTCAGGGCCAGTTATTGGAGTAGAATACAAAA
>JAEYSH010000076.1 GCA_023434825.1 Methanobacteriota archaeon
GTCATCAGCTTAAAATAAGCGGTTAATGGCGAACCCCATCGCCATTATAAATTTACTTATTCAATATATAAATACTTTTCAAATTAATGGAAAGATTAAAAAAGTAATTTATTTATGCCTTCTTTCAAATTCATCAAATAAATCGTCAATATCAATGCCTTTGTAGGCTAAGAGCAGTAATGTATGGAAAATAAGATCCGCAGATTCTTCAACGAGATTTTCATCATTTTTAGAAGCTATTATAACTTCTGCTGCTTCTTCACCTATTTTTTCAAGAATTTTATCTTCAGCCTTCTTTTTATCATCAATCATTAGTTTAGAAGTGTAAGAATCAATAGGATTATTTCGTCTATCCTCTAAAACGGTATAGACATCTCTTATTATTTTATCTTTCAAATTAATATCTCCAAAATTTCACGGTTTTTTAGCGCTTTCTTTCCTTAATGTACCTGTAATGGCTATTAATGGATGTTGAGCGTCATCAATGACATTAATATCATCAAGTGTATAAATTCCTTCTTTATCTGCTGTTTTTTCTAATCCTAACTTAATATCTTTTTCAAGTTCTATTACATAGGAATCTATTTCTTTATATCCTAATTTAGAAGCAGCAACAGTTCTATGATGTCCATCAACTAAAATATACCTATCTCCACTTCTAACGGTAATTGTTGGTTCTGCAAGACCTCTTTTAAGTTCATATGTCCTTCCCTGAAGTTCATCGGCATAAATCCTATTTTGAGTTGGTCTGAGTTTTTCTGTTGGAACTTTCATCCTTAAAAGTTTAGTTTTAACTCCGTAGAGTTGTTCTAAAGTCTTTTTAAAGTAATTAACTTTCATTGGTGTAGATCTTTCAATATGGGATCTTACTATATCTGTATTGGTGATAATTCCTACTAGATTCTCATCTTTATCAATAACTGGTAATCTCGATATTCCCATTCTAAACATAACACGTGCTGCGTCGTTAATGGACATATCCTGGTCTGCAACTACAATATCAGTTGACATTATGTCTTCCACTGAATGATCCCACGGTTTTAAGAGTAAATCAAAGGCAGTTACCATTCCTAATACTCCACCATTTACTTTAACTGGAAATCCATCGTGTCCAGTTGTTTTCATTAATTTTATCACTGCCTCGTTTGATGTATCGGGAGTTACTGTTATTACTTCTTTAGTCATATAATGCTTTACTAGAGCTGAACTACTCATTTAAAGTCTCCTTAATTCTCAACTAATAAATTTAAATTATTTATTCCACATTAATTCGCCATTATATTCAATTTTAACAATTCTATGACAAGGAATTTGTGTTTCATCATCTAATATTAAAAATCCACGTTCTAAACCTGATACACGGTTACATGTGATATTTTTAAGATTTCCTGTTGCACCACGATGTACATAAGTAATATTACATTTACTAAAATCCATTTCAGGATGCCATAGGATCATATCAAGAACATTTTTTGCCATTTAAATCCCTGATATTTAAACATAAATTTTTGTTATTTCTAATTTGTAATCTGTAATTTAAAAATCTATGCGAAAAATGATAGTAAAAAATAAATAATGATTGATTAGCCATTATTCGGCTAAAGCTTCCCTTAAGAACTTTGAGGTTTCTCCAGGATCCGCTCTACCTCGAGTAAGTCTCATTACCTGCCCTATTAGGAAATTCATGGCTCCTTTTTTACCTTCATGGTAATCAGAAACAGCTTGAGGGTTTTCTTCAATGGCCTGTTTTACGGCTTTGATGATACTTTCCTGATCACTTACGCCAATCAATCCCATTTCTTCAGCTATTTTAGAAGGAGAATCCTTATTTTCAGGCATTTTTTCAATGATCTTCTTAGCAGCTTTTGGAGTTACTTTTTTGCCTTGAATAAGATTTAAAAGTTCGATAATGCTGTCTGTTGTTATTCCACTTTCATCAAAGCTCATTTTATTGTAATTGAGAACACGTTTAAGTTCATCTCTCATCCAAACTGCAGCAAAAGAAGGATCTATCTTTGTTGCAATTTCTTCAAAAGCATCTGCAAGTGCGAGTTCTGAAGTTATAACTTTTGCATATTCTTCCTGAATTTTATACTGTTCAATGAACCTTTCTGCTTTTATATGTGGTGGTTCTGGCATTTCTTCCTTGATATATTCAATTAATTCATCTTCTGCACGCATTGGGGGTAGATCAGGATCAGGTATATATCTGTAATCGTCTGCTTCTTCTTTAAGACGCATTGGTACTGTTATCATCTGTGATTCAAGGAAAGCTCTGGTTTCCTGTTTTATTTCTACTCCACGTCTTATGAGATTTTTCTGCCTTATAATTTCATATTTGAGGGCCCTATATGCACCTTTTATAGAGTTCACATTTTTTATCTCAGCCCTTTTACCACCTTCAAGAGAAATATTTACATCGGCCCTCATGGTTCCTTCACCACGAGCACTGCCGCTGTATTCTAAAACTCTAATAAGTTCTCTAAGGAATGAACGCGCTTCTTCAGGTGAAGTCATATCTGGTTCAGTTACAATTTCGATAAGTGGGATTCCTGATCGGTTAAAGTCAACAATACCTAAATCTGGTTTGTATTGACCTGGATCTTCTTCCATGTGAACTTCACGAATTCTAACACCTTTAAGATTACCTTCATACCCTATAGGGATCGATGTCCTCTGGTAACCAGATGAAAGATCTGGATAATCATAATGCTTCCTCATGAAGTAAGTTTCATCTTCTGCTATCTTACAACCAAGCATTAAAGCGATCTTAATTGCCCCATTCATTGCGTTTTCATTTGGTGGATATGGCTTTGCTCCAGGTTGGTTTAAACATACATAACAGATATTTGTGTTTGCAGGTGCGTCCTGATAATTGGTCCGACAGTCGCAGAAAAGTTTAGAATCAGTTTCAAGCTGAACGTGAATTTCGAGCCCGCATTTCATGTTAATAGTAATTCCTCCTTATAAAAATGTATCCTTAAAATTTGATTATTGTAATTTTATTAACTTTTGAAAGTTGTAAACATGAAGTTTATTTTTATTCATTAATTGTTTTAGTTAAAACACTTATCAATATTTCGCTAATTGGTAATTTTCAAAATCAAAATAGCATCTGGTTATTTATTTTTCAAGCATTTATTGACATATCTTTGTATATATGTTTCAATTTC
>JAEYSH010000096.1 GCA_023434825.1 Methanobacteriota archaeon
GCATTCATTACTGGATCATTTTGTAATGGATTTAATTCCCCGCATCCAGAAAATGAAAGCCCTTCATAAGATCCACCCATTTCTATTGCATTGAAAATCGATGCAACAGGTTCATTAGATGGATTTATAAATGCAGTGTAATTTTTAAATGCTAAACGGGTCCCAATCATTCTAGCTAATCCAAAATCATCAATATTAACAGTTGATTTTATTTTTTCCCCATGAATAGATTCAACTTCAATTTCAATATCTTTTCCAGAAATAATATCATTAAATAAGAATCCGCCGCCGTAATTTTCGTCATAAATACTATGTGAAGTTCCATAAACCATCATATCCACTGATCCAAGCCATTCATTTGGACAAGGGCCTGGAAATCCCGGAACTCCATTTAAAAGTACACTCTTTGCTTTTTTAAATGATCCTGGCTCTCCCGCTTTTACATGGAATATTGCGGCTGTTCCAGACATTATTCCACAGGATCCAGTAGTTATAACATCAATATCTTTAGCCTTAGGTTCTTCCCCATTTCTAACAAGGCCACTAACTTCTTCTGCTGTAAGAACCGTTGCTTCTCCTCTTTCTATTTTCTGGTTAATTTCTTCAATTGAGCGGATATTCAAAAAATTCCTCCATATAATAATCTTACTATCTTGATAATTTATAACTATTGTTATATAAAATTGTTTCTATAATAATATTATTAAATTTATTTAAATCATAGTATATTTATTTTATTAACATAAAAAAAGGAATTTTAAGAGTTAAAACTCGATAAAGATTAAAAATAAATGATAAATTGAAAAATAAATAATTTTTAGAAATTATCTTTAATTTTGTCTAATGCAAAATCAAGTGCTTCTCGCATCTTTTCAGATTTTGGGCCTGCACCCTGGGCAAGATTCGGTCTTCCGCCACCACCACCGCCAAGAATTCCGGCAGATTCTTTAATTATTTCATTGATTTTGATTCCTTTTTCTATTGCTTCTTTAGATGAAGTTCCGACTATTTTACCATCTAAATTACCTAAAAGGACTATATCAAATTCACCATCATCATCTGTCAAATCTAAAGCCATTTTCTGCATTTCACCAATATCTGCATCAATCATATCCTCTAAAACTTTCAGATCACCAATATTTTCAGCTTTACCCATTAAAGTTTGCATTTTTAAAATTGCCATTTCATCTTTAAGCCGTTTTATTTCATTTTTAAAGGATTTCCATTCGCTGAAGAATCGATCACAAGTTTTAGGAAGTTGTTGCGGATCTACTTTGAAAACTGAAGAGCTTTCTTTTAATAGGTTATCATTAGCCTGAGTTGCTTCAATTGCTGCAACTCCTCCTGAAAATTCAATCCTTTCCACACCATCTTGAATTCTTTCAGTTTTTGTAATCTTAATAAGTCCAATATCTCCAGTCATAGCGCAATGAGTTCCTGCACAAGCCTGTACATCAACATCATCAATTTTAACTGTCCTGATGGACATTCCAGGAACTACGCCACCTTGATACAGGATAAACCCGTATTTTTTCTCGGCTTCAGTTCTTGCCATCCAGTTGGTGAGCACTGGACGGTTTTCCATTACATATTTGTTTGCAAGAAGTTCAATTTCTTGAAGTTCCTCGGGTTTTATACGTTTATAATGAGAAATATCTATCCTTGACTTTTTAACGCCTTTTTGAGCTCCGGCCTGCCATACGTGATCACCTAAAACCTTTCTAGCTGCTGCAACAATTAAGTGAGTTGCTGAATGGTTTCTGGTTAGAGCTTGGCGTCTTGAAATATCAATTTCACCAGTGATTATTTGACCTTTGTAAGGGTGTACCTTTTCAATATCTTCTTCTTTAACTGAATGTAAAACGACATTATTTACTTTTTCAGCGTGGAAAACCTTTATTTTTTCTCCACGAATGTTAAGGAACCCTATATCTGATGGTTGGCCTCCCCCTTCTGGATAGAAAATAGTCTGGTCCAATATAACATTATTTTCATAAGTTCCAAGCACATGAGCTTCAAATTCTGTACTTTCCGGTTTTTCATAGAACAATAAATCAGTAGCAGGGAAATCAAGTTCAATTTCTGCCTTTTCTTCTTGAGCTTCTTGTTCGTGCTCATTTGCAACTAAAGTATAGAAATTATCAGGAACGTTCACCTTAAAGGCCATTTTCTCAGCAATCTCTTTTGCTGTTTCTGGCGGCATTCCATGAGATTCATAAAGTTCTTTAAGTGTTTCAAAAGGCATTTCTTCTTCATTTTTCTTTCTAAGTTTCTTAACACTTCTTTTAACAAGTTCTCTTCCTTTTGAAACTGTCTTAAGGTATCTTTTATCCTCTAAATTGATAACATTAAGTATATGATCTTGATGCTTCTTGATTTCAGGATAAGTTTTTGATAAGAAATCAAGCTGTATTTTCATTATATCTGCTAAAGATTGTTCTAATCCTAAATCTTTTATGAATCTGATTGTTCTTCTTAAAACAAGTCTTGCTAAATATCCTTCTTTAACATTTGAAGGGATTACTCCATCAGCGAGCATAAATGCTAGACATCTTGTATGGTCTGCAATTACATATATTGCTTCCATAGGCTTTGTAGCCTTTTCAAGTTCATCTAAAGATATATTAAGCCTTTTTGCAACTCTTGATCTTAATTCTTTAAGGTCTGCAATATCTTCAATATCCATCATCCCTGCAACCTGAGCATTTTCTGCAAGGATTTTCATATCAACTTCCACATTTGCTAATTCTTTTAATTTATCAATTACAGGGCCAAATGAAGCATCATAAGCTGTTGGAGTTCCCTGTGATATCCATGCGAATCTTTCAAGTCCATATCCAGTATCAACAATTGTAAGCGGAATTTCTTCAAGTTTTCCGCCAGGGAGTGTTTTGTATTTTATAAAAACAAGTGTAGCTAATTCTACTCCCCTAACACAGATTTCATAGCAAGGGCCGGCGTTTCCTCCGCCTTCCCACCATGATTCTATATAAGTAATCTCTTCAGGATTTATTCCGATATGTTTAATAAAGTCATGACAGAACTTTACTGTTTCTTCTTCCCAGTAAATCTGTTCTTCATCAGTGTTAAAAGCGTGATGCGCACCCATTGTAAAACAGGTCATGTGTCTGCCGGTCCTTCCGACATTGTCCACATCGTTAAGTCTGATTGATGGTTGAGCTATAACTAAAGGGTTTGCTGGAGGTTCTACTGCCCCTGATGTTACCCACGGTTGAAAATCGTAAATTGATGCCCCCACTAAAAAAACATCATCTCTCCACCGTTTTGCAAGAACTGGATACCTGTTTATAGGTGTGTGGCCATTTTGGGC
>JAEYSH010000172.1 GCA_023434825.1 Methanobacteriota archaeon
GATTTACATGAAAGGACGTACTCACTATCAAGATAATCAATTGAATCCTCATGATACCACACTTTAGAGAAAAATTCAGAGCATTTTTGTACTGTATCATGATCATCTGTATAAATATTAGCTTCAATTTGTGGATAGCCTTCTAATTCCCTTGTAGACCCCATTCCACTACCCGTAAGGTTAGAAGATCCTAATAAAACTTCATCATCGTCAACAATTATCATTTTTGCATGAATACTGTTATTATATTTTATATGAATTTTATCTCCAAAAATTTCTCTCCATTGTTCAATATCTTCTAATTGCTGCCTACGATAGAAAATATCTTCTTTAACTAGCTTGGTTACCAAAAATAGATTAATATCATGTTTTTCTAAAGCTTTTTCGAAGTAAGTGACCATTTCTTCACCAAGAGTAATCCATGGATAAATCATATAGATAGTACTCTGAGCATTGCCAGCCATCTGATGAATCTTCCTTAAAAAAGAACGATCTTCTTTTAAAAAAGTTGGAAAAAAATCAATATTAGAGCTTTTATCAAATATAATAATAAATCCCCCTTACATTATCTATTTGGTTTGTTTGTTCTTTTTTAACAAATAATTTACTATATTTAATTAAATTAAAAATAAAATTAGTTCTTTTTGTTTGAAGAAAAACATTTTTTTATAGTATCACTAATTATTTCTTAGTATCTACTTCAAAAATTCCTCTTAACACAATATCATTTTCAAACCGAATGTATCCTTCTTTACCATGACCACAGCAAGCAAATTTAACTCCCGGTAATTCTCCTAAACAAGCATCATGCCCTTCAGGAGTTGGCTCTTTACCACATCTTTTACATGGCCTATTCAAAGTGACTTCTTCACCAGTATCTGCATATATTCCCTTCCCGACAGTATCAATATTAAATAGAACTTCATGGCCTCTTTCATAAGAAACCGCATTAAGTTTATTATTTGGAAAATTACTTTTTGAAAAAATATTTAGAATTTTTGAAAACATCTTTTATCCCTAATTTGAATAAATAATTAAAAATTGGATTTTAAAAACTATAATCGAATTTATCTATTTAATAATTAATTATTTTAACCCATTAGATTTAATATCACTAATAACATTAATTAATATTTTTTTAAATTCTTTAAGCTGGTTTTTTTCTAATTTATGATCTAATTCTAGTTTAAATCCTGCACCAACAGGATTAAAATTTTCAAGTTTTAATACTTCCATATATTCTTCATTAATCTTATTTCCATTTTTGACTTTTTTTTCTATACGCCCCACTGTAGAAATAATACTTTGCCCAAATTTACTCATGGAAGAATATCCTTGTAAAAAACTAACAAAATTTCCATCAACTTCTAAATTCAATGAGAAACCTTTTGTACCCCAACGAATAATAAGATTATTTTTCTTGGAAAAATCGAATAAATCTTCAAAAAATTCTTTACCATATTGATCTAGATTTTTGAAAAATATATGTTTATTTAATATGGGCTCTTTACTTCCATTCTGTTTTTTAATTTGAGCTTCTGCTGTTTGTCCAAGAACTCTAGGTACTAAAGTTTTAATTTCATTACTTGAATTTACGTATTGTTTAATTTCTACTGCTAAAACTTCGGCAGGACTCATTTGTTCATTCATGAATTCAATAATTCGTTGAAGCTCTTTAGGTATTTTATCTGCAACAAAAACCATCCTAATTTTTCCAGCTTGTAAATTAGTTTTAACACTCTGCCAAAACTTTTCTATATCCATCCCTTTATCAAGAAAATCTTCTTCTAAAGCTAGATCATATTCTGACTCTATTTTTTCTCTTATTTCATTAGCAGGGACATACACAACAGCATTAGCTGCGTAATCTAACATCTGAGCAACTACTTCTCGTCTTGATCGAGTATCACTACTTCTTTTTACTTCAACTAAAGTTGGAATTCCTTCATGATCCAAAAAAAGATGATCTAAAGATAATGATTTTGCTCCTTCTTCTTCAAAAGGTATACCCATTTCCTTTCGCACAAGGAGCCATCTTCGAGGATTTTCACTATCCATTTGCTCTCCAGCTAGAAGATCTGGATGATCAGCAATTAACTTTTGTAAAATTAACTCTTTTTCATAGTCTTTTTCTTCCATTTCAACCAGTTCATTATCATCTTTGATCAAATAAATTTTCCCACTCAAATTGAGTCCCCCATTATCTATATAGTTAAATTAGATTCTATTTTATTTAATATATTCCTAATTTCAATTCCATCTTCTTCATAAACTGAAATCGACGGAATATTGTAGTTTTTATACATTAATTTTGTTTTTGGATTGCTTTCAATTGCCAGATAACTTCTTATCATCCCATGTTTTGGAAAAATATATTTTTTAAGCAGTTTTTCCTTTGCTATTGGCGGTGTATCATTTTCTTCTTGAAAATACATTTCTTCAGGCATCCAACCATTTAACTTCTTCTTAATTGATTGAACTGTGCATTTCTCCTGATAATCCGGCCTTGCAGTTATAAGAATAACATGATAATCATCTATTAAATCTATTAACCATTTTCGATACTCTTCATTCTTAATTTTATTCTGATAAGGCTTTAAGTACCTTATTTTAGCTGAATTTCCCACTAAAGTATAATTTAAATCTAAAAGAATAATTGGTTTTTGTTTATATTTAATTTCAATCATTTTAATCCCATTAAAATAAAAAGATAAAAAATTACATTCTAAAGTTAGCACGCTGACTGTATCTGGCCATTCCACCAATTTCTTCATTATTAATCTCAAAACTTTTAAAGAAACTAGCATGAATCACTTCATCCATGCAAACCAATGATGAACCAATATAGGAATCACTGACAAATCTATAGTCAAATCCATATCCTACGGATTTATTTTTGCTTTCTTCGCATCCATTGATTTCTTTAAGGAACTTTTGAGCCATTTCCACAGTTATTTCTGGTTTAAGTTCTTTATCGTCTGAAACCATAGCATCAAGAGCATAGCTTTTAATTAATTTCTTATGAAGATCCTTATAGGCATTTGAACTTGAAATAACATCAAAGCCAACTATTTCACCATTTATAAAGACTAATATACCCTTCTGGTTTTCAATGATTTCAAATGCTTTTATATAATCTTCTAAATCATTAATTCTCGATTCGTAAACATCGCTCATGGCACTTGTAGGTGATTTCATTTGATGGATTTCTTCCAATGCATGAACTTTATTCCAAACAGCCATTTGATCAGAAGAATATACCCCCTTACTTTCAACGGATCTTTTAACAGAAGCTGATTTTACATTTCTTATACTGTAAGATGCAATTCTATCAGAATCCTTGAAATTCTTTGAACTATAGGACCATCTACCCTGTTCAACGCAACTTACAGGAATTATTGTTTCTGAATCTTCTTTTAGTAAAATTGTTGTATTAACAACTCTATTCTGCTTTGCTCCGATTAATTCTTCCCCATCCAAAATTAAAACCGGTATTTCAGCATGATTTGTTACTTTAAGCTCCGGAACAGAACCTGAATCATCTATTTCAGTGATTTCAAGCAGATTTCTATTCATGGCCTCTTTTAATGTATGATATTCTAAATTTCCATCATGAGCTGCAAAAACGGGAAAAACTGCCATTTCCCCAAATTGCTGTAGTTCACCAAATTCAATGCTTTTAATATATTCAACCATTATATTGTCTATAATATCCCCTCCCTCGTTTTTGAAGTTAATTAAAGCTAAAAAAGTATATTATTTGATTATTTGTTCCTTTAAATAATCTTCAGATGAATAAGTGTAGTATGTTAATCCTGGACCTGCATTTTCAACTTTTACTAGGTGAAGACCATTAGGTTCATCGTCGAAATAAATTTTAATCAACGTTAATGGTTTTTCAGGTTCGTTCCTCTCTTTTATAATTTCTTCAAGAAGTTCATCGAGTGATGTGGCTTTTAATTCTTTCCAAAACATATTGATAACTCCATTATTTTAATTGGAATTTAAACTTGCAGAATTTAGCTCCGCTTAAAAAACTGGATTCCGGTATAACTTTTCCTTCAAGATCCATCCATGATAAAGTAATTTGAGTCATTGACTGGCAAATAAGACAGAATATATC
>JAEYSH010000194.1 GCA_023434825.1 Methanobacteriota archaeon
GGATTACGGATACAGAATTAATGAATAGAATAGATAATCTGGGTCATTTTAAGGAATTAAGTCATGAAAATAAGGTTCTTTGCCATGATTTAAAATTTGAAGGATCGAAACGTAATCTGCCTGATAAATATTGTTTAAAAATACAGTGATAAAAGTTATAAAATAAACTTTGGGATTCCATACACTCTTCCGAGAGCAAGAACTCTATAAATCACGAGTCTTTATCCAGTGAATATTCTTTATTTTTTTCAACTGCTTTTAGAACTCTTCGATTTCCTGCCAACTTAAACCTTCCATAGATATGCTTTACTTGAAGCATTTATACCCTTTCCTGTTAGGAATTGTTCACTATACTTTGCAATATTTTAAGAAACATCTAATTTTCCACAGGTTCAACTGGAATAATAAAATAAAAAGTTAAAATAGGATAAAGTCTTAAATAAAATCAAACAGTTATTAATATAAATTATAAGGAGCATTTTTATGCTTGATAAAGAATTTTTAGAAACATACCCACTATATAAAGAATTTAAAATTGATTTACCAACAAAAATAGAAGAACTTAAATTGCCTTCAATTGATCTTTATTGTAAGGATTGTGGCTCTTTTCGATCTTTTGTTGTAGTAGAAAGACGTGATATGTTATCAATACCTATAGATGGCCATATTAGAGGAATTAGTGAAAATTTAATGAATGAAAGAACTATTGTTGCTATTGATGAGTCACATTTGACAGATGATGGTGTATTAAACATTACTTATATGTGTGTTGGGTGTAAAAGCTTTAAACAACATTATTCCATCAAAATGAATGGTAATGATACTATTATGAAAATAGGTCAATATCCTCCTTGGAACATATCTATTGATAAGGACTTAAAGGGGATTCTGGGAGAATATGAAGGAACATATAAAAAAGGTTTGATTTGTGAATCACAAGGGTATGGGATTGGTGCATATGCGTACTATCGCCGTATAATTGAAGACATTATTGATGAACTTTTAAACCAATTAACTGAAATTATTGATGATGAAAATAAAGAAGACTATTTAGAAAAGGTAGAAGAATTAAAAGGGTCTCATAATGCTAAGAATAAAATAGCTGTAGTAAAAGAGTTGCTTCCGAACTCATTAAAATTAGAGGGGAAGAATCCTTTAGGAACTTTGTATTCTTCTTTGAGTACAGGAATACATAATTTAAATGATGATGAAACTTTGGAAATTGCATCTTTTATTCGTCGTATCTTGATATTTTTAGTTAAGGAGATAATCAACCATCGTGAAGCTAATAAAGATTTAAAAGTAGATTTAGATAGCTTGTTGAAAAAAATAAATTCTTAAAATAGGCCAATTGCCCATCTAATATATTCTATCAACATCTGTACCCAATTGTAGAATCTGACTTTCTTAAATCTCCAGGGTTGGAGATAATTATTTTATAAGGGTAAGTTGCTTCATCATGTAAACTGCGTTTTAATGGAATAATGTCCACGTCATACTTCTTTGCTTTCTCAATGTCTATTTGTTTAATATCTACATGGCGATATGGCTCTGTATAAATCACATGTTTGCCGTCTTCTTTTGCATAGCTATAATGGTCTAATGTAATTTGATTAAAAACTGCATTTACTATCTGCAATAATTTTTCTGGCACATGGGGAGTTGTTGAATGCCTTTGATACTGTTTATCCACTACAATAACACTATATAATCCATATTTTTCTTTAATTTCTTCTTCTAGTTTTTCGTACTGTTTTATTTGTTTGGTATTTCCTTCTTCTCTGTCAATCATTTTATCACCTTTTAATATAATTGTTGTATAACAATGCTACTCACGGTCGTCTTATAAAGGTGTTGATGAAAAATGCTGCAATGAACTAAATTTTTTGTACTCCTACTAAATGAAAGAGCTAATTTTACGGTTTCAGATAATATTTAAAACTATCACAAAAAATGAACTGACTGTACATACAGAAGGGTAAAATTAAAAGTTTATAATGCAAATATGATTAAATGCAAGAAGTGATGCATAATCATGAAAGTTAAGTGAGTAATCTATCAAATTATTGTAGATATATGTATTTAATTCATTCAGTTAGATATATTCTCGTGTGATATGCTCTTTATCAATAACTTTACCACATTTAGAACATTTTACAACTTGATAAACATCAAAGTAATAAGGTTCAGGATCATCTTCAGGGCCTCTATAAACAGTATTATTTTCAGTTTTTATTTCTAATTCACCACTACATGAAGGACAATGACTATGTATATAATCATATACCTTTTCTGCATCATCAATTGTATCATCTACCATTATTAACATACTTTTTAATGAATCTCTATCCATACCCTCAATATTAATCTTTTCAAAACTTTCTAACCTTCTCAAAACTTTCTTAAAACTTTCGGACTCAGCAGCAACTTTTCTAAAATCAGATAATGTACTTTTCAATAACCTTCTAATAAAATTGGTTTTATCTTTATATTGTTCTCTCAATGTTTTCCTTTTTTTACATCTTTTATTTTATTCTTAACCAAATTTTCGATATAACCTTTAAAAGATTCAGCAGAGCTAACAACATGTTTTAATTTGCTTTTTTTAGGTATAGATATGTCACTATGAGATATGCTATTCCTTATGCTTAAAACCTTATCTATTAAATCAGATTCATCTAATAACTCAGGTAATTCTTGAGAGATAGTAAAAAGCTTTTTATTAATATCGTGGCCTTCTTTAACATCTGATCCCAATTTTTTACCAGCATTTAAAAGAACAACATTATAAAAATTCACGATAGTATAAGAAGATAATCTATAATCAACAACACGATTATGATTAGATGTATTTTCAGCACTTTTTAGTCTATCTTTAGCAAAATCTAATAAATAAACAAGATTTTCATCATCCATACTTATCCCTTTCATTAATTTTCCAGTTCTTGATAAATTCCATTAAATTGCTCCAAAGCTGCTTCCAAATTCTCCACAATATCTGCAGCAATCACATCCGGCTCTGGTAAATTCTCAGAATCTTCTAAACTTTCATCTTTTAACCAGAATATATCCAAACTAACTTTATCCCTTTTAATTAATTCTTCATAACTGAATGACTTAAATCTCTCTGTTTCTTCCCTTTCAAACCTATTTTCTGCATTAAAGCATTTAATAAAGTCTTTAAGGTTATCATATTTTAATGGATTCTTTTTTAGTGTAAAATGCATGTTTGTTCTTAAGTCATATATCCATAGTTTTTTAGTCCATGCTTCTTCTTGAGCAGGTTTTCTATCAAAGAAAATAACATTCGCTTTTACTCCTTGAGCATAAAATACTCCTGTTGGAAGTCTTAAAAGTGTGTGAACATCATAATCTGAAAGTAATTTTTTCCTTATGTTTTCACCAGCACCACCTTCAAATAGAACATTATCTGGAACGACTACTGCAGCTTTTCCGTTCATATCAAGGATTGTTTTAATGTGCTGTACAAAGTTAAGCTGTTTGTTTGAAGTTGTGGCCCAAAAATCATCTCTTTCATAAGTAATTGAATCTTTACTGGCTTTTCCAGAATCATTTACAATAGTAATGCTGCTTTTTTTACCAAAAGGAGGATTGGTCATTACTATATTAAAACGTTCGCCAGGATCAGAAATTAAGCTGTCACCAACAATAACTGGAACATCTTCTTCTGCTCCGATTCCATGAAGATAAAGATTCATTACACATAAACGAGCAGTATTATCTACAATATCCCATCCTTTGAATGTATTGTATTTTAAAAAGTTTTTTTGCTCTTTATCTAACTGATAGTTATTAGAAATGAAATCGTGGGCTGATAAAAAGAATCCACCAGTCCCACAGGCTGGATCGCAAATTGTTTGCATTGGTTCTGGCTGCATTACTTCTACAATTGCTTTAATTAAAGGTCTTGGAGTGAAGTATTGTCCTGCTCCACTTTTTACGTCTTCCGCATTTTTCTGCAGTAAACCTTCATAAATATCTCCTTTTATGTCAATATCCAATCCGATCCAAGTTTCTCCATTGATAAACTCTATTAAACGCTTTAATTTAGCCGGATCCTGAATTCTATTTTGGGATTTTCTAAATATTGTTCCAAGCATTCCTTCTTCTTTTCCCAAACTTTCTAAGAGATGTTTGTAATGAACTTCTAATTCATATCCGTCCTTATTGGTTAATGTTGGCCATTCAAAGCCGTCGGGAATGATTGAAGGTTTTTTAAATGGTGGTTTTGTTTGTTCATCGGCCATTTTTAAAAATAAAAGATAAGTTAGCTGTTCAACGTAGTCGCCGTAGCTTACTCCGTCATCTCTTAATACGTTACAGTAATTCCATAATTTTGATACAACCGCTGTACCTGGATTCATTATACCAGCACCTTTTGTTTAGATTTAGATTTTTTCCTTTTAGGTTTTTTTTCTTTTTCGGCTTTTATACGTTCTAATAATTTCTCTGCCGGTTCATCATTAGGGTCTTGAGGCGCCAATTTGCCTTTAAAAGCCTTTTTTAGAATGCTTTGACGTAATTTTTGTGAATAAATAAGGTTATGGTCTATTGTTTTTTCAATTTCCTCAATAATTGTAATTCTTTGTTCAATATTATCTAAAATTTCTTTTTGTTCTTTCATTGATGATAAAGGTACAAATAAATTTTTTAAAACAATTGGAGATAAGTTCGGCTGTAATGTCTCTGACATACTTTTTGAAACTTGATTTTTAAATATTGGAGATTGCATAAACAAAAATAAAAATTCTTTTTCTATATAATCAGTCGGATCAATCATTGCAACTCGTTGATTTAATAGTCCATTTTCTGCATTTTCTGGATAAAAACAAACCTTTAAAGTATTATTAGTAATTGGACGGGTTAAAGCCATTAAAAGGGAATTAGGTCTAACTAAAAAGTTAGAAAATTCTTTTAAGAAATTAGTTGGTAAATATTGTTGATTTTTCCAAACAAATTTTCCATAACTAACATTTGAAATCTTAATTACGGGTATCTCTTTATCATCAATAAAGTCTTTGCTTTTAAAAGCATTTCCTGAAATAACATTAGTTACTATGTCTAATTCAGCGTAATTCCATTCATTAGGTAATGGGGGTAAATCTGATAAATTAATTGGTGGAATTTTGCTTTTGGTTTTAGATTTAGATTTTCTTTTTGCTTTAAGTTTCTCTAAAATAATAGAAGCAGATTCAATTTCATCTTTATGAACTTCACGCCATTCTTCAGTTAATTTTCCCTCAAATGCATGTTTTAAAACTGATTGGCGGTAAATCTTCAATTTTTCTTTTGCTAAAGTTAATTCTTGAATTCCTGCATCGAGTTTTGTGAAAAGTTCTTCTATTTTAATTACAATTCTAACTTGTTCATTTAATGGGGGAATAGGGATAGGTAACTGACTAAATCTCTTAGCAGATAATTCTAGAAATGTTGTACCACTAGCAAAGCTTTCTGCGAGTCCTTTATTGCCTTTAAGATAATGAAATACATAATCATTAAAAATGTCATTTGTTAAAATTAAATTTTTAAATCCCTGATTGGTAGAAATAGGATTAGAAGCTATTGCAACATATCCAATAGGTGCTCTTGAAGAAAATAGAACACTTCCTTCCGGCAATAATTTTGCAGAAGAGGAATTTAGTCCTTTTTCTGATAAATTTCTATTCCCCTTTTCAATAAATTTACCATTAAATTCAGATAAATCCGCAGGAGTTAACCAAGGTATTTCTCCACCAAAATTTTCCAAATCTTTTGTTGAAGGTGTTCCACCAGCAGCTACTATACCAATATCGTCTAATTTAGCCCAAATCCAAGAATTAGGTATTTCAAAAAGAGTATCGTAACTCATCCAGCAAGCACCTCATTCAGCTCCCCTAAAATCCAATCTAAATCATCTCCAAAGAGCTGATAAATCTTAATAGCCCCTCCCTTCTCATAGAAAGGCACGTTTTCAAAATCATCCATTTCGATTGATAAACTGGTTGCAATGTGATCTTTAATCATCTTTAGCCATTCCTTTTGCTCTGGAGTAAATGTATGTCCGTTATTTTCCTGTTCTTTCAACCATGCGTTAAATTTCTCATTGACTGCTTCATCAAATGGTTCAAGAATGTCGATTTCTTCAATAGTAAATCTAATAAGTTGTATAATGTTAGTTAAAAGTTTATGCGGATTTCCCCTAACTTTAGATTTTTCAAGACTTTTATACGCCTTCCAAACAATTTCGGGAGTCAAGTAATATGGTGGTTTTTCTATAGAGTTCGCAAGTTCTTTTATTTGTTCATATGTTATATGTCGTTGCCCATAAGGTTTGTTATAAATTATTTGTAAAGCTGTAAGTTCATCTTTATTTTCTTCAATAAACTTTTTAAAGCTATGAACCTTATTTGTTGCTTCTTTTTCACTAAAACCAGTGTTTGTAACTATGTCCGGAATAAAATCAATAATTTGCTCGTTTTTAGTTTTAATATCAATAATTGTTTTTCTAAAGTTTGGATTGTCAAATGGTTCGCATGCTTTAATTACTAATACTTCCACCGCTTCTTTAATTTCTTCACTTGTTGGGGTTTCAGTCTCAAAAATCTTTGATGCTTCTGTAATATGTTTATCAGGATCTACTGCGTCTAATAGACTATTTATTATTTCTTTAAATGGTTGTTGAGCTAGTTTTTCTATTTCTTCTCTGTCTTTATCATCTAATTTTTGATCTATTCTGGCTAGTCGTCCTGCAAGAGTTGTTATTGTATCTACATCTCTTACACCATATGAAACAGAATTCAGTAATTTTTCAAGTGAAATTGTTTTCTTACGCTCCAAAGATCTTGAATCTGTTTTGTCATGTTCACATACGCCAACAGCATCTACTATTACAAAGTGAGTTTTAAATTCTGCATCCGGAGTTACAGCACGTAAATCAGATTTAGGAATAATTCTTGTTCCCCTTCCTTTCATTTGTTCAAAATAAACACTTGATTTGACATCTCTCATGAATAAAAGGCATTCCAAAGGTTTAATGTCTGTTCCGGTTGAAATCATGTCTACAGTTACAACTATTCGAGGATTATAAGAATTTCTAAAGCTTGAAATTAAATCCTCTGTTTTAACTCCTGTAGTTCTGTAAGTTATTTTACGACAAAATTCATTTCCTTTTCCAAATTCTTCTCTAACTATTTTAACAATATCATCTGCATGTGAATCATTTTTAGCGAAAATTAATGTTTTGGGGACTTCATTTCTTCCAGGGAATATCTCAGGCATCTTATCTCTAAAAGTTTTAATTATTTTTCTAATTTGATCTGGAACAACAACGGATTTATCTAGTTGATTGGGCTTATATACATAGTCCTCGTCCATTTCTTCCCATCTTTTTTTTCGAGTTAGTCTATCTCGCCTATCTACAATGGTGCCTGCTTCAATAATGCTTCCTTCTGCTGTGATTTTAGTTTTTATTTCATATATGTCATAACCGACATTTACACCATCAGCCACTGCACGTTCGTGTGAGTATTCTGTAACTAAATTTTGATCAAAAAATCCTAATGTTTGTTTAGATGGAGTAGCAGTTAAACCAATAAGGAAAGCGTCAAAATATTCCAATACTTGTCTCCATAAATTATAGATTGATCGGTGACATTCATCAGTTATAATGAAATCAAAAGTTTCAATAGGCAAATCAGGATTATATTTAACTTCTAATTGATTATCCTCAATTGCTAGATTATCGAATAATGAATACTCTTCTGTTTCAACTTCTAATTCCAAATCTCCTTTTAGCATGGAATATAATCTTTGAATTGTTGTTATACATACTTTATTAACTTGATCAAAAGAATTTGAAGTTAAATGTTGCACGTTATAAAGTTCTGTGAATTTTCTACCATCATCAGGAGTTACGTATTGTTTAAATTCTTTTAATGTTTGTCTTCCAAGATTACTTCTATCTACTAAAAATAGAACTCTTTTAGCTCCAGAAAACTTAATTAAACGATAAATAGCAGTAACCGCAGCAAATGTTTTCCCACTACCCGTAGCCATTTGTATTAAAGATTTTGGCCTTGATTCGGCAAATGATTGTTCTAAATTGATTATAGCATCACTTTGGCAAGTTCTTAAACCTTCTTCAATCAAAAATGGCATTTTCTTTAATCTACATCGTAAAGTTTCTTCTTCATTAGCCCATTCCTGCAATGTTTCAGGTTTATGAAAAGCAAAAACATTCCGGGACCGATAATCCGGATCCCTCAAATCTCTGAAAAGAGTTTCAATTCCTGTACTCTCATAAGCAAAGGGCAATGGTTCTATATGCGGAATTTCTTCTGGCACTCCACTGATATATTTATCATTTTGCGTATCAACACCCGTTAAAGTAGTTCCAACAGGTTTAGCTTCAATAACACCAACTGCTTTTCTATCAACAAAAAGTAAATAATCTACGGGCCCTGTTTTCAAAGGAAATTCTCTAATTATAACTCCTAAAGAAGCTCCTAAATTTAATTCATCTCTATCTTGAATTACCCATCCAGCAGCTTCTAAAAGTTTATCAATTTTTTGACGAGCTTTTTCTTCAGGTTTAGTCATATTAAACACTTATTAAACAGAATTTTTATTATAAGATTGTCTTATTAAATACATTAAATAATCTAAATCATCTTCAGGAGTTAAATTTATATCATAATCTCCATTTCCATGATGCCCTATACTTGAAACATCTCTAGCCA
>JAEYSH010000222.1 GCA_023434825.1 Methanobacteriota archaeon
ATTTTTAGGTGTGGAATCTGCTGATCAGCAACATCTGGATAATTTAAACAAAAGAATTACATTAGATCGCATAAAAAAGACATTTGAACTTACAAGAGAACTGGATGTTAGAACAATTGCATCTGCAGTCCTTGGAATGCCTGGAGATACCCGCCAAAGTATTTTAAAGACAATCAGTTTTGTTAAAAGTCTTAACCCTTCATATGCAGTATTTTCACTTGCTACTCCCTATCCGGGAACAGATTTTTATATTAAAGCTTCCAGGCAGGACCTTATTAAGGTTAATGACTGGTCAAAATACACGCTCTTAAGCCCTGTTTTAGAAACTGTGGACTGCTCCTTAGAAGAGCTTAAAACACTTCAAAAGAAGGCATTTAGAGATTTCTATCTACGTCCAACATATATACTTAGACAGGCATGGATGGATGGTTTTATTTTAATTAAAACTGTTGGATCAATGATTAAAGATGTCAGCCGATAAAATAATTAAAATTTTTTTAATTTTTAATTAATGGTACTAATTTTATTTTTTCAAATAATTTAAGAACTTCTATTTTTTCACAAAAAATCAATTAAACTATAAATATTTGTGAAAACAGTAGAATATGCAATGAATTAATAAATTAATTAATTTTAGAGAATTATTTGTAAATAAACATCACTAAATTATCTTATATGCTAAAGAGCTGATAAAATGATGGAATCTATTAAAATCCTCATACTTGAAGATGTTCAGTTCGATGCGGAATTAATTGAATATGAGCTGCGCCATGAAAATCTAAATTTTTCATCTGTTCGTGTAGAAACAGAAGCGGAGTTTATAAAAGAACTTGAAAACTATAAACCTGATGTAATATTGGCTGATCATTCACTTCCTAGTTTTGATGGAATTACTGCACTGGAAATAACAAAAAAAATGTCCCCACAAACACCGTTTATTTTTGTAAGTGGAAAAATTGGCGATGAATTTGCTGTTGATATGCTGAAAAATGGTGCTACTGACTATGTGTTTAAAAGCAATCTTAAAAAACTGGTTCCAGCAATAAAAAGGGCTATTGCAGAACTTGATGAATTAGAGGAACTTAAAAAAAGTAAAATACAGTTGCAGCAAGCTTTAGAAGAAAAAGAAATGCTTCTTAAAGAAATTCATCACAGGGTTAAGAATAACCTTATGATTATATCAAGTCTTTTAGATTTACAATCGCAGCATATAAAGGACAAAACTGACTATGATTTTTTCAGAGAAAGTAAAAATAGAGCCGATTCAATGGCACTCATTCATGAACGCCTTTACCAATCAAAAGACCTTAAAAAGATTGATTTTGAAGATTATGTCCATACTTTAGCCCATGAATTATTCAATGCATATGTGATTGATTCAGAGATTAAATTAATGCTTGATGTTGAAGATATTATGCTGGATGTTAACATGGCTATTCCGTTGGGTTTAATTATAACTGAATTATTAACCAACAGTTTAAAATACGCTTTTTCATCACTTAATAACTCAGAAACTGTAGGTGGGAAATTTATAGCATCAATGCCTTATTTTAAGGGATCTATAAATGGAAAAACAGAGGATATTAGTGCAGAAAGTCTTGAATCTACTTATGAACTATCTGATTTAACTAAAAAAGAAAATATCATTTCTATTATTTTTAATAAAAAACAGGATAAATTTACATTAATTGTTAAGGACAATGGAATAGGTTTTCCTGATGATTTAAATTTTAAAAATAGTGATAGCTTAGGTTTGGAGCTCATAACAAGTCTAACTAAGCAAATAAATGGAGATATAACTTTTAATAATCAAGATGGAACAGAATTTAAAATTACATTTAAAGAACTGGAATATACGGAGATTATTTAATGTCTGGAGAACGAATACTAATTGTTGAAGATGAAAGCATATTGGCAATGCTTATTAAAGGAAAACTTCGGGGTTTAGACTATGAAATTGCAGATTGGGTAGATACTGGTGAAAACGCAATTAAGAGTGCTAAAGAGAATATGCCAGACCTTATTTTGATGGATATAGTTTTAAAAGGTAAAATGGATGGTATAGAAGCATCCAAAGAAATAAGAAAGTTATTAGATATTCCTATTATTTATTTAACTGCATATTCTGATAATGAAGTATTAGAGCGTGCTCAAATAACAGAGCCTTATGGTTATTTAATTAAACCTTTTAGGGAAGAAGAATTAAATGCTAATATTCAAATGGCTCTTTATCGACATAAAAATGAGAAGAAAAAAAGGGAATTAATGCGAAAAAAGATTCTTGATGATTTTCATGAGTTTGTTCAGACATCATTATACAGATATGCTGATTTTTCCAAAGAAAACATTAAAGAGGAACTCCTTGTTTTTTTAACAGATAAAATGGAAAATGATTTGAAAAGAGACTTTTATCCAGAAATAGATAATTATAATGGGGATATAACGGATTTAAATGCAATATTTGGAGTTTATCTTTCTGCCCTTTCTAATTTATTTTCCAGTTTTGGTATTAAAAATAAAATTGATTATAACGAATTAGGATATTATATTGAATTTGTAAACTGTCCTTGGGAAATGGAAGCGAAAAATAAACCTATATTTTGCATTAACTGTCAAGCAGTAGTTAATTGTAGCTTAAATTTAGCACAATTTGATGGAAATGTTGCTAAAAGTACTACTATTGCTGAAGGCGCCCCGGCATGTGTCTTCAGGCTTTATTGAAGTTTATTATATAAAAATTAAAAATAAAAGAAATTAGAAGTCTGATGAAGCAAGATAAGTTTCTGCTACTGCTCCGACTCCTTTTCCTAACTCAACATCAAATCCAAGGCCTTTTAAGGTCATTTCTAATGCAGATATTGTTGTAACGATATCTTTGTAGGTTACATTACCCATATGGCCTATACGGAACACGTTGCCTTTAAGATGGTCTTGACCGCCTGCAAGCACAATTTTGTATTTATCTCTCATTGTGCCTCTCATGTCTTTATCTGAAACACCTTCTGGCATTTTAATTGCTGTAACTGTTGCAGATGATACTTCTTCTTGAGCAAACATTTCAAGACCAATGGCTTTTACACCGTTTCTTGTAGCTTCTGCAGCTAAATGGTGTCTTTTAATCCTGCTTTCAAGCCCTTCTTCCATTATTATATTTAATGCTTCACGCATGGCGTACATTAAAGAAACTGATGGAGTATAAGGAGTTTCTGGAGGTTTATTGGCACCGTATTTTCTGTATTGCTTCATGCTTAAGTAATATGAGCTGGAATCCACTTTATCAATTACATTCCAGGCATCATCACCAACGGTAATCGCTGCCATTCCTGGAGGTGCAGCAAGACATTTTTGGGAACCGGTTACACAAATATCAATGTTGTAGTCATCTACAGCTACATCGTCTCCCCCAAGGGATGAAACTGTATCTACAACGTACAATGCATCATAATCTTTTACTATTTCACCAACTTCTTCTATTGGGTTTGTAACACCAGTTGAAGTTTCGTTGTGGACTATGGTCACTGCTTTAATGTCTTCATCCTTTTCTAAAATGTTTTTTATATCTTCAGGGTTAACTGCATGTCCCCATTCTACATTGTGAACAATTGTAGAACCGCCGTTTGCTTCAGCTATTTGGGCAAATCGCTGGCCAAATTTTCCACCAACAACATTTAATATTTTATCTCCTTTATTAAGGATATTTGCAACAGCTGCCTCCATGGCTGCTGTTCCAGAACCGGTAATTAAATAAGATTGATTTTGGGTCTGGAATACTTCAGACATCATTTCAGTTGTTTCTGTTAAAATTTCAGCAAATTCCGCACTTCTGTGGTTCATTATTGCTTCTGACATTGATTTTAACACACGTGGAGCTACTTTAGTAGGTCCAGGTATCATTAACAAGGTTTCCTCCATTTTAATCCTCCGATATGTAACTTAATTAGTATAATTAGTCATGTTTGAATCTGTATAAATCCTTATTTAAGGGTAACTATTGGGTTAAGTTTTCAATTAATTTCAAATACCTGAAAATTATTATTTAAACATGAATCTTCCCTAAACTCAACCTTATTTATACTTGATTTAATATATTATACTTTATATGAATTTAGATAAATGGTTTCCCTGGTATACTAGAATTCTAAGTGAATTCGGCTTCAGTCGTGAGGATGACGAAAAATCTGCTAAATTATTGAACAGTTTACTTGAAAAACAGGGATGTTTAAAACCATCTCAAATTGACATAAAAGACAAAGTGATTATTTTTGGTGCGGGACCATCTCTTAAAAGAAATATCAATGAATTAAAAGTACTTAACTTGGGAAATTTTACTTTAATTGCTGCTGATGGCGCAACAACGGCACTTCTAGAAGAGAATATTATCCCAAATATCATAGTTACAGATTTAGATGGTGAAATGAAGGATATAATTAAATCTAATAGTGAAGGGGCCATTTTAGCTGTACATGCTCATGGAAACAATATTGATAAAATAGAGAAGTATGTTCCAACCCTTCATGAAATTTTAGGAACTACTCAAAGTGTTCCTCTGGAAAATGTTTATAATTTCGGAGGATTTACAGATGGAGATAGATGTATATTCCTTGCTATTGAATTAGGGGCAAAATACATTGTACTTGCTGGAATGGATTTTGGAAAAATAGTTACTAAATATTCCAGACCTGATTTAAAAAATTCACTGGATAATGCAGATAGTATAAAGGAATTAAAACTCAAATATGCAAAGGATCTTACTGAGTGGGCAGAAAAAAATGAAAATGTTAAATTATTTAATATTTCTAAAGGGGAAAAATTAAACGGAATTCCAGATATTGAAGCTAAAAATATTCTGGAATTATAATTTATATCTCTATTTTTTTAATTTTTGATCAATATCATTACTTAATGCATTTATCCTTTTTTCCAGATCTTTTGTTTCATTTTTAAATTCTTCATCACTTTTTTTATTTGCAAGCTGCATTACAAGTTTAGCGGCTTTAAATTGAGTCTCTCCAAGTTTGTTCATTATTTTTCCCATTTCCTGATATTTTTCAGCATATTCTTGCCCTGTTTCTCCCCATTTTTTATCCCAGTGTTGTTTCCAGTATTTTTCCCAGTTTCCTTCTTCATGCTTCCATTCTTTCATATTTACATTCTCCTTCAACTTAAATTCCTATTCAAATTAATATTCAATAATTTTAAGCACTATGTAATAATATTAAGTAAATTATTATTAAAATATTTTAGGAAATATAAATAACAGTATTAGTTAAAATAATTCATGTTAAAAATAGGAAACAGATATGATGCAAATAATTGAATCGCTTTTTTATTTTATAGTTGCAGGACTATGTGAAATAGGCGGGGGATATCTAGTATGGCTATGGCTTCGTGAAGGAGCAAACGTATGGTTTGGAGTATTTGGAGCTATAATATTAGTTTTATATGGAATAATTCCTACACTTCAGCCAGCTAATTTCGGAAGGGTTTATGCAGCATATGGTGGAATTTTTATTTTTATGGCTATAATATGGGGCTGGCAGGTAGATAAAATTACTCCCGACAAATTTGATATAATTGGGGGTTTAATTGCTCTTATAGGTGTTTTTGTGATAATGTACTGGCCAAGGAGTTAATTATTATCTTAATCTTAATATTCTCTTCTTTGTTTGAGTAGATCCCATAAACGGTTGAATTTCATTTCTTGATCTCTCATACGGTCATCTAATTCTCTGCTTTTAACTCTTATATCTTCCATGTCTCTGGAAATATTATAAACTAAATCATCAACCTCTGAATCATTACCATAAGATCTTCTTTCTGGTGGTTCTTCACGTCTTTCCATACCTTCTCTTTTCTGCATTTGGTCTATAGCTTCATCCATAATTCTTTTAGGGTCAAACTTCATTTAAACACCTCTTTTAGCTTTTAATTTTTATTAAAAATGCAAGAATTAGTAGTATTAATATATGCTATGTTTGTAATATATTTTAAGTTTGTAAATATAAATAAAAGTGATGATTGAACAAGAAATGATTCTAAATAACTGATGGCTTTAAAAAAATAAGTGCCCCTACAAGATTAAAGATAATTTATGCATTATCTATTAAGGATCTGTATATTTATGACCTATCAGCTGCGCGGGATATTATTTAATGCAAGATTTCATCTACTTAATGTTTTAAGATATAAAAATATGGTTAATTTTAAAAAAAGGTAAAATGGCGCGTTACTATCTTTCAGATGAGCATGTTTTAAATTTCATTATAATGGGAGTAGAACACGTTCAAGAATAGATGATGTTTATTTTTCATTACATAGTTTGTTTTAATCTCTTTATGAATTTTTTAGATATGTTGATGTATTGAGTTAGTGAGCAGATACGATTAATATATATAGCGCTTCATTGTAACTTGTTATAGATATTAAAAATTACTTTAGAATATAGAGATTTTCAGGTAAAAATATGGATATTGATGACCTTCTGTTATACGATGAGACTCTGTTTAAGAATATAGATGCATTTAATCCGGATTATATTCCTGAAAATTTCATGCATCGAAAATCACAGATGGAAGCACTTGCATTAAGTATTAGACCTGCTTTAAGGAAGGGTAGACCTGTTAATGCTATTGTTCTGGGTTCATGTGCTACTGGAAAAACAACAGCCATTAAAAAAATCTTTGAAATGGTTGAAAGAAATTCAGAGAAAGTAGTTTGTGTTTATATTAACTGCCAGATACATACTACTCGATTTGGAATTTTTTCCCAGATTTATCAAAAAATTTTTGGGCATACTCCACCTGAAACTGGCGTTCCATTTTCCAGGATTTATCAAAATATCATGCAACATCTTTCAAACGAAAGAAAGTCATTAATTGTGGCACTTGATGATATAAACTATTTATTTTACAGTAAAAATGCTAACAAAATCTTTTATGATATTTTAAGAGCTCATGAAGCATTTGAGGGAATAAAAACCGGAGTATTTGCCATATTATCTGATATTGAATTCAGATTTATCCTTGATAAGAATGTTAATTCTATATTCATCCCTCAAGAGATAATATTTAATCCATACGGCAAGCAAGAAATGCTTGATATCTTAAAAGAAAGAGTAAAAATTGGTTTTTATCCTAATGTTATTTCTGAAGAATTAATAGATGAAATAGCAGAATATGCATCATCGAGTGGCGATTTAAGAGTAGGTATCGATCTACTTAGAATAAGTGGAAACCTTGCAGAGGCAGATGCTTCAAAAGTCATTGAAAAAAAGCATATTGATGATGCAATTCAAAGTACTGGTTCTATAAATTTAACATATACATTAAAATCACTATCTGATGATGAAAAAGTGCTTTTAGATATTATAAGAAGATTAAAGCCGGATTTAACTGCTGGTGAACTTTATGAAGAATTTAGCAAAAGTGAAAAGACTAGCTATGCCTCTTTTAACCGTATTTTAAATAAACTTGAATTTTTAAGGCTTATAGACACACGTTTTACTGGAAAAGGCGTTAAAGGGAATTCAAGGGTTATAATTCTTAGATTTGAACCTGAAGAAATAAAAAAATGTATGAACCCTATTTAAATACCTGAAATCGCGTTGGAATTGGGAAAAGCTGACACACAAAGGATGCTTACTATCATAATCATTACAATCATCCCTATAATGGCTATAGATTGGTGGTTGAACTGATCCAGGTTAATATAGCTTTTTCTTCTCCTTAAATCCACTGCAATATTTCTATTATTTTTTAACATTTAATCACTCCTGTTAATAAGCTCGTTTTTGAGGTTATTTAAAGAAAGAGATAGAGAGCGTATGAAAAGTAATCAAGTTATTAGATTATTTCCAAAAATTTATATCAATGTAATAACATAGTTCTTTAATATATTATCATTTATTTGATTTTTTTCCTATGGGGGAATTATAAATGCCTGAAAATAGTGAAGTTGAGCTTAGAGTTGCAGAAGCGCTCCAGCAAGATGTAGGAAAGGGAATTATTAGAATGGATAAAGAATTAATTTCTAAAATTGGTATTGCACCCGGTGATATTGTTGAAATAATTGGAAAAAGAAGTACCGGCGCAATAGTTGGCCAGGCATACCCTGCAGATATTGGTCTTGAAATTGTGAGAATGGATGGCCTTACAAGGTCAAATGCGGGAACATCAATTGGTGAAATGATTACAATAAGACGTTCTGAGATAAGAGTGGCCAGAAAAGTTGTACTTGCTCCTGCAACTAAAGGCCTTAGAATAATGGCCTCAGGAGACATAATTAAAAGGAATATAATGGGAAGAGCAGTAGCTAGAGGTGATGTATTGTCGTTAATATCACCTCGAAGGACTAGGGAAACATTTAAGGAATTTCCTGCAAGTGAAAAGATTTTTAGAGAATTTTTTGAATCTACAACTCCATTTTCTCTCGGGGAAATTAAATTTTCAATAGTTTCCACCAATCCAGCAGGCATTGTGAGAATAAACGACGAAACTGAAGTAGAAGTAAGGCCAGAATCAGTTGAAATAATTGAAAAAAAGGTTCCAGATGTTACCTATGATGACGTCGGCGGATTAAAGCAGGAAATATCAAAAATCAGGGAAATGATTGAGCTTCCATTGCGCCATCCTGAGATATTTGACCGACTCGGAATTGATCCTCCTCGCGGAGTGCTTTTACATGGTGCTCCCGGTACTGGAAAAACTCTTCTTGCAAAAGCAGTGGCAAATGAGAGTGGATCAAATTTCGTGCCAATAAATGGACCGGAAGTCATGAGTAAATATGTTGGAGAGGCCGAAAAGAAAATAAGAGACATTTTTAAAGAAGCAGAGGAAAATGCGCCCACTATAATTTTTATTGACGAAATTGATGCAATTGCACCTAAAAGGGAAGAAGTTACGGGTGAGGTCGAAAGGAGAGTAGTAGCGCAAATTCTCGCACTTATGGACGGTTTAAAAGAAAGAGGGAAAGTAATAGTTATAGGTGCAACTAACAGGCCCGATGCGCTTGACCAAGCATTAAGGAGACCTGGAAGGTTTGACAGGGAGATAGAACTTAGAGTGCCAGATAGGGAAGGTAGATATGAAATTCTACAGATTCACACTAGGGGAATGCCTCTTAAAGAAGATGTGGATATGGAAGAAATAGCAGACACAACTCATGGTTTTGTAGGTGCAGATCTTGCAGCTTTAAGTCGTGAATCTGCAATGAATGCTTTAAGGCGCATACTTCCAGAACTAGACCTTGAAGAACAAACTATTCCTCAAGAAGTCCTTGAAAAATTGTTTGTTACAAATAATGATTTTATGGAAGCATTAAAATCAATTAATCCTTCTGCACTTCGTGAAGTTTTTATAGAAGTTCCGAATATCCATTGGGAAGATATAGGTGGTTTAGAAGAACTTAAAGAGACTTTAAAAGAGGCAGTAGAATGGCCATTAACCAATTCTGAAGATTTCATGCGAATTGGAATACAGCCATCTAAGGGTGTTTTATTATTTGGACCTCCTGGAACTGGTAAAACAATGCTTTCTAAGGCCGTGGCGACAGAATCAAAGGCCAATTTTATTTCAGTTAAGGGTTCAGAAATTTTAAGCAAGTGGTTTGGAGAATCAGAAAGGAAAATAGCAGAGATATTTAAAAAAGCAAAACAGGCATCACCATGTATAGTATTTTTTGATGAAATAGATGCTATAGCGCCTATGAGGGGCTCAGGGGTAGGAGAACCAAGGGTAGTAGAAAGAATAGTAAATACAATTCTATCAGAAATGGATGGTTTAGAAGAACTGAGGGGTGTTGTAGTTATTGGTGCTACCAATAGACCTGATTTAATTGATGCAGCACTATTACGTCCTGGAAGGTTTGATGAAGTAGTATTAGTTCCACCTCCTGATGAAAAAGCCCGTTTAGACATTTTAAAGGTACATATGAAAAACATGGCACTTGGAAGTGATGTAAATCTTGAAAAACTTGCTAAAAAAACAGAAGGTTATTCTGGAGCAGATATTGAAGCATTATGCCGAAAAGCTGGAGTAATTGCACTTCATGAAGATATAAAAATAGATAAAGTATCGAAAAGACATTTTGATGCAGCATTAAATAAAATAAGTCCATCAACAACACCTCAGACTAAAAAATACTATGAAGAAGTTGCAAGAAGACTTGGAAGAGGATTAGAAGCTAAAAAAGTGATGGAAGAGTTTCCAAGGGAAGTAGCATAATTATTGGATTCTTAGGAAATAATTTAAAGCATTAAAACAATTAATCTATATCACTTTATTTTTTAAGGAGAGTTTATTAAGTGAATAGTGAAATAGATAAAAAATTTGAATTTTTCGATGTTACTGCTGATGTAGGTTATAAAGCTTATGGAAATACTTTAGAAGAGGCGTTTGAAAACGCAGCTCTCGCCATGTTTGACGTTATAACTGATGTTAATGCTATTAATCCCGAAATAAAAAAAGAAATCAAAATAGAATCTGAAGATGAATATGCCCTTCTTTATGATTGGCTTTCTGAGTTTTTAGTATTACTGGATTCCGAGTTTCTTGTTTTTTCTAAGTTCAATGTAAATATAGAAAAAAATGGTGAAGAATTTCTTTTAACAGGGGAAGCATGGGGTGAAGAATTTGATCCCAAAAGGCATGAAAGTAGAGCTGAAGTTAAAGCAGTAACTTACCATCTTATGGACATTATAAAAGATGATTCATGTACTGTACAAGTTATTTTAGATATTTAATCCTTTCTTTGCTTAATTTTCACTAAAGCAAACTTTTATTATAATTTAAATTAATTTTATATTTAGCAAACAGTAGCTATAAAATAACTGGCAGTTATTTAGGTGAATTTATGGTCATTAAATCTCGGCGGGAAAGAGAAAAGGAACAGAGAAAAAAGGAAATTCTTGATTCAGCAGAGAAATTATTCTTTAAAAAAGGATATGATGATGTTTCAATGAATGATATAGCTAAAGATGTAGAATTGAACAAAGCTACGCTCTATTTATATTTTGATAATAAAGAAGATCTTTTTTTTGCCTCAGTCTTTCGTGGAGCAAAAATTATGGTATCAATGATTGAAGAAGAGGTTGCAAAAGAAGAAACAGGTATAAAAAAGATCGAAGCATTTAGGATGGCTTATACTCATTTTGCTTATAAATATCCAGATTACTATTGGGGATATAACTATTTTCAATCTGGAAGATTTGATATAGAAACTATAATAAACAGTGAATATGCAAATGAAATTATTGCACAGGCTGGTTTCTACAATATAATACATAATATCGCGCCTGTATCTAATTTTAATATTTTAAATCCTGTTAGTGAATATGCGATAAATATTATTGGGATTCGGCGTAAAATATTTGATATAGTATGTGATTCTATAAAATTAGGAATGGATGAAGGAATAATTCGTCAAGATATAAATACTTATGAAACAGCCGTAATGTTAATAATGATGGCTGAAAGCGCTCAGAATGCTCAACCTGACTTTATTAAAATATTAGAAAGCTTTGGTATCAATAAAGAAAAATTTAAAGATGATTTTGGGGAATTTGTTAAGTATATGTTATTGAACAAGTGACTTAAACTAGCCATAAACTTATTTTAGCCATTTTGATATGTTTTTGCATTTATTTTAACTTAATTTTTAATTAATTTATAATTTAGATACAAATTTCATTTTTTTTTTTAAGATTTAAACTTTCTTCTAGAAATTTTTAATTAATCATGATTTAACTAGTTTTTTATAATTTTATGTAATTTTAAATCCAAAAATTTATATGTGATAACTACTGGTTATTAAATAACCAGTGGTTATATTTTACTATTGTAGCAATTGGGTTGGAGGATTATAAATAACATTAAATTTTAAGAAAAAGCAGGAAAAACCCCGAATATGAAATAAAACGCATTGAAGCACAGTTATTGGATTAATTACATGTTAACTATGTATAATGTCCAAGTAAAAAGGAAATAATTGAGTTAGTTGTTAGATATTTAAAATGAGGTATTATTATGTCTGAAAATATGAAAAAAAGTCCAAGTAAAACAGCAGAAGAAGTTACATTAATTAGGATAAGTGAATCACAAAAAGAAGAAGATGAGCGTATTTGTTATGACCCATTAGCAATTCATTTTATTAGCTTGGAAACTTTAGAATTACTCGGAAATAATCCCGAAATAAATAAAGAAAAAGATGTTATTTTTAGGGGAGTAGCCAATTCAATAGCTGCAAGGGTGAGATATTTCGATGAATTTGTAGAAAAATGCATCATTGAAGGACTGGAACAACTCGTCATACTTGGTGCGGGGTATGATACTCGAGCATATCGACTTGAAGGTATTAAAGAGAATGTGAAAGTCTTTGAAATTGATCACCCCTCAACTCAAAGGGTGAAAATTGAAAAACTCAAAGAAATCTTTGGATCTATTCCGGTTCATGTTGAATATGTACCAGCTGATCTTGAAAATCAAAATTTTGGTGAGAAACTCTTTAAAAGTGGATATGATGCTTCAAAAAAGACTTTGTTTTTAATGGAAGGGCTTACGCTGTATATTACACCAGAAACTGTCGATGATATTCTTTTATTTATTGTAGGAAATTCAGATAATGGTAGTGCAGTTATTTTTGATTATGCTTCACTAACTCCAAATATTGATGAAAATCGTGATAAGAAGATATCTGAGAATCTCATAAAATTCATGAAAGAATCAGGAGAAGCTATGAAATTTGGTTTAGAAGAGGGAACTGCTGAAAAGTTTCTTTCAAGACGTGGATTTTCAAATATTGTGGATGTAACCAGTGATGATTATAAAAAAGCATATTTCCATGGGAAAAATAAAGATAGGGAAATTTTCAGCTTAATGTCTTTTGTGCATGCAGAAATTTAATAAAAAGATGATTTTTAAGCCATTTTAGCTTATGCATTGGGTGGAGGTAAAAACCATTATTTTACCGCCTCTTTTATTAATGGTTTTTTTTGGGTGTAAAAGCCATTAGCTAATCAATTTCTAATGAAATACTCATAATATCAAATTTAATTTTTCTAATTTTAGTAAATAAAAATAAGAAAAATGATCCTATTATAAAAACCTTTTTTTAAAAGTATGAACAAAATTTAACATATAAATTGTTTAGTATAACTTTTTTAGAACTATTAAATATTCTAATAAATTTTAAATTTAAATTAATTATCAGTTGGAGTGTTATCATATGGAAATTGAAGGAAATATAGAAAAGGTTAGGGATTGTGTTTGGGAAATCCCATCAAGTTATAGAAAAGAAATGAGAGTCCCTGCAAGAATTTATCTGGATGATGAAGCCATTAAAAGCGTGGAACAGGGAGCAATAGATCAAGTCTCAAACGTAGCATGTTTACCCGGAATTCAAAAATTTTCAATTGGACTTCCAGATATTCACTTTGGATATGGATTCAGTATCGGCGGAGTAGCGGCATTCAGTGCACGAAATGGGGTTATAAGTCCTGGAGGAGTAGGTTTTGATATTAATTGTGGTGCAAGACTCCTAAAAACTAATTTAACTGAAGATGAATTAAAACCTAAACTAAATCAGCTAATGGATGCTCTTTTTAAAAACATACCTTCAGGAGTTGGAAGCAAAGGTAAAATAAGGCTTCAAGAAGGGCAAATTGATGAAGTACTTGATAATGGGGCAGAATGGGCTGTTGAAAATGGATACGGTTGGGAAAGAGATCTCCAATTTTTAGAAGAAAATGGAAAAATGGAATCTGCTGATTCAAGTTGTGTAAGTGATAAAGCTAAAAAAAGAGGTATTCCTCAATTAGGCTCCCTTGGATCAGGAAATCACTTTTTAGAAGTCCAAAAAATGGAAAAAATATTTGATGAAGATACTGCAAAAGCTTTTGGAGTAGAAGAAGGCCAGATAGTTGTTCTTATCCACACCGGATCAAGAGGGTGCGGTCACCAGATTTGTTCAGATTATTTGAGAGTTATGGATAAAGCTGCAAAAAGATATCAAATCAATCTCCCTGACAGGCAGTTAGCATGCGCTCCTGTTGATTCAGAGGAAGCACAGAATTATTTCAGCGCAATGTCTGCAGCGGCAAACTATGCATGGACTAACAGGCAAATGATCGTTCACTGGGTACGTGAATCATTTGAACAGATATTTAAAAGAGATGCTGAAGAAATGGATATGAATATAGTCTATGATGTAGCTCATAACATTGCTAAAAAAGAAGTTCATAATATTAAAGGAAGAAACATGGAAGTTTATGTCCACAGGAAAGGAGCGACCCGTGCTTTTGGTCCTGGAAGGGAAGAGATTCCTAAAGCTTACAGAGATGTAGGACAACCCGTATTAATTCCTGGAACAATGGGAACTTCCTCATATTTACTTGTAGGAACAGATACAGCTATGGAAGAAACATTTGGTTCTTCTGCTCATGGTGCTGGACGAAAAATGAGTAGGGCTGGAGCTAAAAGAGAATATAAAGGCGAAGAAGTTAAAAAATACTTAGAAAGTAGAGGAATTGCTATTAGGGCAACTTCACTACCAGTTGTCGCTGAAGAAGCTCCTGGAGCTTATAAAGATGTCGATGAAGTTGTAATGACTTCTCATAAAGCTGGAATATCCAATTTAGTTGGAAAAATGATACCTCTTGGAGTTTCCAAGGGATAATTCATTTCTTATTATTTTAATTTTAAGTTAAAATAGCTCTAATTGATAAACAAACTTTTAACTTCCTCGATAATCTTATTTTTAATTTAATATAATTTTTTTGATTTTAAATTATGGGAGGTTAAATATGATAAAATTTGAAGGTATTAAGGAATTTGATATTGAAAAAATGACGATAAATCAAAAGTTTCTAGAAATTTTCAGATAATTTTTACAGACAATTTTCTGGACGAAGAAGAATGTGAAATAGTTGAAAAATCTCTGAATAAACATAATTTCAACATAAAAGACGATATCATAAAATCTGAGATTATTTATAATATTGATCTGGAAACAGCTACAATTGTAATGACAATTCATTGTCCAGTTCTTAATGCTGAAGTATCTAATGAGGAAAATTTAAAAGAATTTTTAAATAAGCATAAAACTAATTTTTTGGATTATTATAGCAAAATAAGGCCTTATTAGTTAACTTCATTTTAATTTTAAAAATAATTAAAAAAGAAAAAAGGTAGGGTTTATTTTAAAACCCAATGGTTAGCCCATCTTGTTTCAGTTCTATATCCGTAGCGATAATCCCATCTGTATTTTACTTTGTATTTTGTGACATATATGTAGGAATATCTCCATTTCTTTCCTATTTTTGTTCTTATTCTCTTTTTGGCGGTGTATGGAACTGTATATTTTATCCTGTATTTTTTGTTACTTAACCTGTATGCAACTGTTACCTGATAGCTGTAAGGCTCCCAGGCATATATCTGATAAGTCCGTGTATTAATTGGGGATTGATTTACTCCATTTAAAGCAATATATTTTAATGTTTGGCTTGTATTTATTGCAATTGGGCCGGTATATGGTGTACTTGCTGTTGTTGGGGCGCTGCCATCAGTAGTATAAAATATGTTAACGCCAGTATTTGCTGATAAACTAACTGTTTGGGGAGAATAATAAGCTCCACTTGCAAGATTTGCGTTTACATTCCATGTGCAGTCATGAACGAGAACTTTTTCATAGTTACTGTCTGTACCTGGTTTTGATAGGAAAACTACATAATTTCCATCTGTACTTATAACTGGGAAATAACTTCCAAAGCTAAATTGATCATTGTTTGAATCAACACTGATTCTTGATGTTTTTCCAGAACTCATATTATAAAAGAAGACATCAGCTACGCCGTTAGTATCTCCTTCCACAAGATTGTTTGCAAATGAATAATATGTTACATATAATCCATTTCCACTAATTGAAGGGTTTACACTTGCCCCGTTAGCCTGTTCACCATTTGAATTAACACTGACTCTTGATGTCATTCCAGTTACTGTATTATGAACGAAAATGTCACTATTTCCTGCGGTGTCTCCGGGACATAAATTATTTGCATTTGATTGGAATGCAATTATTGTCCCATTAATGTTAATTGAAGGGTTAAAACTTGGTCCATTTCCTTCATTACCATAAGGATCCACGCTTACTTTGATTGTTTCATTAGTTAAAATATTATAAAGGTAAATTTGCCCAGCTTGATAAGCTACATGAGTTCCATCTGCACTTACAACAGGATTAGTACAGTAACCAGAACTTATAATGGTTGTATTACATAATAAACGGTCATAGAGATATATGCTGCTAGGTCCATTACTTCCGGCCAGTATTGTGTTATAGAATTCATAAGCAATATAACGTCCATCACCACTTATGGATGGATTGTAACTGTTTCCATTTAATTGAAGTACAGTAGAATTGAATATTATTCGGGACATTGTTCCAGTAAGCATATCATGTATAAAGATATCGGAACATCTATTAGTATCTAAAGGTACCAGGTTATCTGCAACTGAATCAAATACAATATAACGTCCGTTTGAATTTATTGAAGGGTTGTAACTATTCCCATTACTTTGTGCACCTGTAGAGTCAACGCTTACTCTGTAAGTTTGGTTAGTAATTTTGTTATAAACAAAAATATCGCTTTTACCATTGGTATCATTTGGAACTAGGTTACTTGCATCTGAACTATAAACTGCATAATTTCCATCAGCACTTATTGCGGGATTAAGACTGCCTCCATTGGGTTGGCTTCCTGTTGCATTTATATTAATCTGTATAGTTGTATCTGCTGCAGAAGCGGAATTACAAAGTATAAAAGTCAATGTAATCATTAGAATTATTAAAGTTAATTTTTTTAGCAATTATTTTCACCTCCTTAAATTTATTTAAAATGATTTTTGGAAAAATTAATCATTTAGACATTATTATGTAATTAGTGAAGTTATTAATAACTTAATACATTATATTTGAAATAATAAGATTTATAAATAATTAAATGAAATAAAGATATATCTTAAAAGGTTTATTATTTAAAAAATCACTAATTTTTTGTTTATCTTCCAATAAATAGATTAAAAGAATTTTAAACACATTTATAATTTAATATTACATAAATGGGTACTTAGCAACTTTAATTTAAATAAATGGCATTCTGCTAAGTTTAAATAAAAATACTTTAGTTTAAAGTCACAATTGAAAACTTAAAATACCTCCTATTCCAAATAGTGAAAATATGATAGGAATTATAGGTGGAACAGGAATATACGAAATAGTGGAAATGGGAGAAGAAGTAGAAACAAAAATCATTGAAACTCCCTATGGAGAATCACCAGAAATCACAGTTTTTAAATTACATGATAAAGAAATTGCTTTTATGCCCAGACACGCAAAAGGACATGCTAATCCGCCCCATATGATAAATTACAGGGCTAATATATATGCAATGAAAAAAATGGGTGTTGAAAGAATAATGGCTACTAATGCTGTCGGATCTCTGGATATAGATGTTAAACCTGGAGATTTTTTAGTGCCTCATGATTTTCTTGATTTTACTAAAGTAAGGGAATTTACCTTCTATGATGAAAAAACGGTGCATATTGATATTACAGAGCCTTATTGTCATAATTTGAGAGATACATTAATTTCATCAGGAAATGTAGTGGAAAATGGAGTTTATGTTTGTACAGAAGGCCCTAGATTTGAAACTGCTGCAGAAATAAAGATGTTCAAGCAGCTTGGAGGTTCAGTTGTGGGAATGACTGGAATACCCGAAGCAATACTTGCAAGAGAGCTTGAAATCTGTTATGCAAGTATATGCATGGTTTCTAATTATGCAGCATCTATTTCACCTACAAAACTTACAATTGATGAAGTATTTGAGATTGTTGAAAGTAAAAAGGATGATTTAGTTAAATTAATTAATGATGCAATATTAAAAACTCCAGCAGAAAGAGATTGCCCCTGTAAATATGCACTTGTAGGTGCAGAAGTGGATGAAGTTTAAATTGGATAAACTATGCTTTTTAATTTTGAAATAACACATAATATTCCAATATTTTTTTAAAAACATACTTTTAATTGGAATTTAGGTTCAATAAGCAATTATCAGGCATTATATACAAAAATTTAAGTATTTATTATATGAAGCAGATAAATAATTAAGATATAAAATTAATCAAATACTAAATTACTGCACTGTTTTTAATTACACTTATTTAAAGGAGATTTATATGTTAAATGATCTGCAGAATGAAATTATAAAACTTAAAGAAGAAAAAAATGCAATTATACTGGCTCATAATTACCAGATCGGCGAAATACAGGAGATAGCTGATTTTATGGGGGATTCTCTGGAATTATGCATAAAGGCATCAGAAATAGAAGACACGGACATTGTAATTTTCTGTGGAGTTGATTTCATGGCTGAAACTGCAGCTTTACTTAACCCGGATAAAAAAATATTAATCCCCGATACTCAAGCGGAGTGTCCAATGGCCAATATGCTCCCTGCAGGTGAAGTAAGAAAAGCAAAAGAAAGGCATCCAGACGCGGCTGTTGTTTTATACGTTAACACACTTGCAGAGGCAAAAGCAGAAGCAGATATACTTTGTACATCTTCAAATGCAGTAAAAGTTGTTGAAAGTCTTGATGAAGATACAATACTCTTTGGGCCGGATATGAACCTTGCTTGGTATGTTTCAGAGAAAACAGATAAGGAAATAATTCATATACCTGAAGGCGGGCACTGCTATGTTCACAAGATGTTTACCGGGGAAATCTTCTTTTTAAGGGAAAAATATCCTGATGCAGATATAATTGTACATCCTGAGTGTAATCCAGAGATTCAAAAGATGGCTGATTACGTTTTAAGTACTGGAGGCATGGTTAGCCACGTTAAAGAATCACCTAAAGATACTTTTATAATTGGAACTGAAGTTGACATGGTAACAAGGCTTAAACGAGAAAATCCGGATAAAACCATTATTCCAGCTTTATCTGAAGCCATATGCGAAACAATGAAACTTCACACACTGGAAAAAGTTAAAAATTCACTTTTAAATGAGGAATATGTTGTAGCAGTGGATCCAGAGATTGCAGATAAAGCAAGAACTTCAGTGGAGCGAATGATTAAAGTTTCAAAGCGTTAAATTCTTTTATATATTTTTTAAAATTTTAAGAAAAAAATAATTAGTCTATTCTTTTCCACTTACAAGGAAATAAAATTCTACAATAATCGCAATTGCAATTCCAATCATTATAAGTATTAAAAAGATACTTAAACCCCAATTTATGAAGGAATTGTAGAAATTAAATGGGAATACTGCATAAACAAAATATGTAGAAATTAGAGCCGCGATATTTATAATTATTTTTACTATATGGCGGAACCATTCGGGATTATAAGCTAGTAATAAAACATTACCGATAATTGCAGTTATTATAGACAGATTTACAATCCATAACACTTCATTAAGGGCGGGAGTAATAAAATAGATGTTCCAGTTCAGTAAATTGTTTACAATGAATAGAAAAATGAGGTTAAAAATTACTGCAGCAATATATTCTGATTTTCTGTTTTTTTTATTATTTTCCATGAAATCCCTTCTAAGAAAATATACATTATTATTTTGTTTTAAAGAAATAAAAATGTAACTATGTTATAAAATATCGTTATTATTAATTTTAAGGCATAGAAATCCTTAAAGAAGTTTTAATACTAATATATTCTTTACATGTTGAATATTGTTTTTTTAGCTTGATTACTTTTCAAATGCTCTTGGAATAACTCCTTATTATAAAAATTAGATAAAAAAACTGGAGGAAATAAAAATGCAGGCAAGAAGTGGAGTAGCTAATCTTCCTTTACATGGGGGGCATGCACCGAGCTGGCTCTTTAAACGAATGGTTAAGCTTACAGAAGGTATTATGAATGTTATTTTATACGAATACGATTCTGATGAGTTTTTAAGGCGCATATCTGATCCTTACTGGTTCCAAGCTCTTTCATGTGTTATTGGATTTGACTGGCACTCATCTGGAACCACCACAACCACATGCGGGGCATTGAAGATGGCTATAAATCCTGAAGAACATGGAATAATGATTGCCGGCGGTAAAGGTAAAAATTCGAGAAGAACACCACAAGACATTGAAACGGGTTCTGCAATTCTTTCATTATCTTCAAAGAAGGAAGAAGAATTAATTCATTCAAGTAAAATATCTGCAAAAATAGACAATTCATGTATTCAGGATGGTTATGACCTTTATCATCATTCTTTCCTTTTCAATGAATCTGGAAACTGGGCAGTCATTCAACAGGGCTTAAATACTGATAACAGGTATGCGAGGCGTTACCATTGGCTTTCTGAGGGTATTGATGAAATAATAGAAGAGCCCCATAACGGAATATGCTGCGATGAATTTAAGGATGATACACTGGATATGACTTCCAAAATGAGCCATGAAGCAAGAGATATAAGTGTTGATCTTATACGAGATAATCCTGATCATTTAAGGCGCTATTTTATAAAGGAATCACAGACTTTACTTACAGACTTTTTCAGTCATAATTCATCCAGTAACTTTAAAGAGGTAAATATGCCAAGCCATCACCCGGTTTTGGACATGGATATGAATGAAAATGAATTCAGGGTTTTAAAAAATGCATATGAACTGCAACCTGAAAATTACGAAGAACTAATTTCTGTGGTGGGAATGGGGCCCAAAAAAATCAGGGCGCTTGCTTTAATATCAGATCTGATTTATGGGACTGAATCAAGCTGGAATGATCCGGTGAAATTCAGTTTTACTCATGGTGGAAAGGATGGTTTTCCATATCCAGTAAACAGGGAAGTATATGATCATTCTATTTTAACTCTTAAAGAAGCTCTTTATGAAGCTAAACTGGAAAAAAAGGATAAATATAACGCTATAAAAAGATTGGAATCATTTATAAAGGTTTAAAAAATTTTAATCCAATTTTGAGTTTAGAATTTAGTGTTTTTAAGTTAAGTTTAATCAAGTATTAGTTCATTAATTCAATATTTTGAAGGAAAATCAGTCGCAATTTAATCTTTATACTCTTGATTTTTTAAAATAATTAAAAATTATAGTATTTATATTGATTCATATATAGGTAAAAGACTATTTTTGCTTATTTTTAGAAATTTCATTCAGTATAAAGATCATCAATTGATGATGCAATATTATTAAATTTACTTCGTTAAACAGAACTATAACGAACCAAAATAATTTTTATCAAATTCTTGATTTTCTGAAAATAATTTGAAAATAGAATATCATTTTTATTTCCTTCAAATTATAAAATATTTTTAAAACATTTTTTATATAAAATTTGAAATAACGATTTAAAGAAAAATCAATATTTTTATCATGGTTTTTTTGCCACATTTAGCTTTTTTTGTGATTCTTTAAATATTAGAAGCAAAATGAAAAATTAATTTAGAAAATTTTAAATGTAGGTAATTACTATTTCTTAAATAAGTAATTAAGATTGCTTAAATTCTAATCGGAATGTGTAATACAAGCACATTTTAAATAGAATTATTTAGAAGTTAAATCAATTTCAGATTAATTAAAACAAATTAATAATCTAATTTCTTATAAAACACTTTAAAAGTATTATAATCATTTTTTAGGGGTGCATGGAACGAAGCCCTCCATGTCATTTCCTGCACTCCTTTTTTTATTTCTAAACTTTTTTAGAAAAAAAGCTATCAAACACTAAGTGTTTGATGCACCGAAAATCAAAGATTTCCGGGTGTTTAATCAAAAAATCCTACAAAATCCACGATTTTGTTGCCCAAAAAATCTTTGATTTTTCGACGGCCTCACGAAAAATTAAATCAGGCAAAAACTTCGTTTTTGTTGCGTCAAAATCTTTGATTTTGACAGTTTTCGTTCGGAAGGATAAAATTAATCTTTGTATATTAGTAATTAATATATTTCAAAACATAATATCTATGGTGGAGAGTTTTGAAAAGCAAAACATTAATTTTGGTTTTAATTTTAATTGCAAGCATAATCGGAATATCTGGTTGCACAAGCCAGAATAGTGATAATGTAAGTTCTAATTACAGTAATCAAACTTCTACTTCTCAGATAAATAGCACTCAAACAACTCCTGCAACTACAAAAGCCTATGAATCCACAGGAATTTGCACGTATGTGGTAGATGGAGACACTATCGACGTTCAAGGAGTGGGCAGAATTCGATTTGTGGGAGTTAATACTCCTGAAAGAGGTCAGTCTGGTTATCAGGAAGCTAAAGACTTTGTAGTGAGCCAGTGCCTTGGAAAAACTATTGGCCTGGATATAGATAATGCCAAACACTATGATAAGTATGGAAGAACTCTGGCTGTTGTTTATGTTGGAGATACCAATTTAAATGCTGAATTACTAAAAAAAGGGTATGCTGAGGTAATGTATATTCCTCCATCTGAATTTGATCCTTACGCTTGGGCTGGAAACACTAATTCAATAACTAAAATCACCAGCTCTAACACTAAAAGTGTAAGTGGAACTTATATTGCAAATAGTAATTCTAAAAAATTCCATCTTTCTTCATGTTCTTATGCAGCTAAAATGAGCGAATCAAATAAAGTATTTTACAAATCACGCGCAGAAGCAATTGCTGCTGGTTATGAGCCATGTAAAGTATGTAAACCTTAAACGTGTAAACTATAACTAATTAATAGAGCAATTTAACATTTCATGTTAGTAAACAATACTCATAAAGCTTATAAAATCCATTAAACTACTAAAAAAACAGCAAATTGCAGAAGTTGATTAATTTATGGATATAAAACAGTATTTTACAGTATCTTTCATAATAGCTTTAGGACTTTTAATTTTAGAATTATGGAGATATTTAGATGACCCTTTGAATATATACCACATTCCTATAGTATTTTTCTTCTTATTTGGAGTAATAATCAACATATTTGAAATTAGAGAAAACTATGATAGAAATTCAATTCTTTTAGTTAGTTCTATAATTCTTGCTTTAATGTGGATTTTGGGTTTTACTCAAGTTCCGGCTGAAAATACGACTTTTTACCTGATACTGGGAGGATTTACATTATTAGCTGTACTATGGATCATATATGCAATTAAAAGTGAAGAAAAGAAACAGAAGAAGCTTGAATATTATGATGATATTCTTTTTGGAAATCCTTATGATTTAGCCACTTTAAATAACAAAGGAGTTGAATTAGCAAGTCAGGGTAAAAAAAGAAAAGCAATGGAATGTTTTAACAGTGTTTTAGAAATTGATCCAGATGATGCAGCAGCATTAAGTAATAAAGGTATTATAATGAAAGGGAAAGACTATTATGCCTCTAAAGAGTATATTGAAAGAGCAGAAAATTTAGATCCCGGTTTAGAAAAAGCAATAGTGTCTGGAAAGCTCATTTTAGGCGATAATGGAAATAATAAGTTTCAGCCCAAAAAATAGCCTTTAAAAATTATTCAAATACTTGAAGCATATTTTAAATTCTTTATAGCTTAAAACTAGTTAATTTTCGTCAAGAAAAATTTTTCTATTAAATTCAAAATTGAAGAACGATGAATAATGTATATTGTAAATTTACTAAATTTTTTAGTGAAATAGGAATTATTTAATCTTCTTAGTATTTTTTCCAATTATAATTTTTAAATATAGAAAAGCTTTTAATCATTCCCTTTCTAATTATACCCTATGGAGAAAATAGTACTTGGACTCCCAAAAGGGAGCTTGAATAATGTAAACAGAGGTAACACTTACCAGTTATTTGTTGATGCCGGTTACGAAGTCAAGGGATACGAGCCAGGCAAGGAAGAAAACGAAATAATCATCGCAAACGACCCTGAAATAAAGGCATTCCTTTCAAGGCCTCAAAGTGTCCCTGTAGAGCTTAACAGGGGAATTCTTGACCTTGCAATTGTAGGTGAAGACTGGGTAAGGGAAGAATCAGTGAACTTAGAAGGCGAACCAATTATAAGAGTCGGTGACCTTAACTACGGCCAGACACGCTTAATTGTGGCTGTACCAAATGAAGACCCTTACGAAAACTTGACCGACTTTTTTAGAGCTAATAAAGATAGAAAAACCCCAATTTTATGCTTTACAGAATACCCAAACTTAACACGCCAGTTTTTCATGGAAAATGAAGGTTATAAAGAACTATTCGGCGACTCAAAACCATTAGTGCAGGTTAGAGGACTCTGGGACGGCGATAATAAACAGGTTCAGGTAATAAACTCTGACGGTGCAACTGAAGTATACATCGCGAAAGGCGCAGACCTTATTGTAGATAATACCCAAACAGGAAGCAGCCTCAAAAAAGCAGGGCTTAAAATAATTGAAACTATCATGGAATCAAGCGCGGGGCTTTATGCAGGTCCAGGATGCACAACTAAAAAGGCAGAAAAAGCAAAAATGATGTATGAACAACTTTTCGGTGCAATTGAAGCTCGAAAATATTTCGATGTCAAATTCAACATTTCAAACGAAAAAGTGGATGAAGTTAACGGCTTTTTAATGTCAAGAGGATTCTGTTCCAACGAACCAACAGTTACAAAAGGTTCAAAGTTTTCACAGGTTAACGTTTTAATCCCTAAAACAAAATTCCCGGCAATGCTTAGGGGAATAGAAAGTTATGGGGCTTCTGCTATTGTTAGAGAAAACGTTAAACAATACGTTAAATAATTAAAGGAGATTTATCCTTATTTTATTCTATTTTAAATAAAAAAATAGAAAAAAGTAAAATTTCAATTATTTATTCTTCTCCAGACATCGCTGCTAAATTCCACATTATACCAAACTTATCATAAACGATCCCATATGCAGGACTAAAGAAAGTTTCCTGCAGAGGCATATGCACATTTCCTTCTTCGGATAAAACAGCAAAAGCATGCTTTACAACTTCCACGCTACTTTCTACTACAATTCCTATTTTATCTGTAGTTGAATCGTTAAATTCTCCGAAAGTATCTGACATGCGTATGAAGTTATCGCCGAAAGGTAAAGTGGCCTGTAAAATCCAGTTTTTCTGGCTATCTGGGATTTGCATAGAGTTATCTGGACTTGGAGGCATATCTGAAAACCGCATAATTTCTAATTCTTCAATTTTAAATGCTTTTTTGTAAAGTTCAATAGCATTTTCGCATTCGCCTTTAAATGTAAGATATGGCCTAATTTGCATATTATTCCCTCTTTCAGATATTATGGTTTATAAAATTAAATGAAAAATCAGAATATAAATTTAAATCTCTGAAACCATTTTTACAAATTCACTTTCATCCCAAGCTCTGAGTGTTTTAATACTAAAGTTTTCAGTTCCTTTAAGCTTTAACAGAAATTTAGCCATACTATCTTCATCGGGTATTTCTACATTTACAATAAAATCATATTCACCAAAGGTATAGTAAATGCTAAATTTACCATTAAGGTCTTTTATTAATTTTCTATTTGCTTCAAGTCTTTTTGGAACTTCTTCAATACTTTTTCTTCCTTTTTCTGTCCAGTTTCCTAATATAATGTATTTTTGCATATTTTCACCTTAATCTACCTAATTAGAATATAGATAAAAAGAATTCATTTAATGGTGTGCTTCCAAAAATTTAATTGAAGATAAAAAGCCCATTGAAACTGTTATAACTGAAATAACTCCATATATTCCACTAAAATGAGTTAGGTTCAACTTTTATTAATAATTAACTAAAAATTAGTTATAACACATTAGAATAAAAATAAGAAAAAAATGGGATATTAACCCAAAAAATTATTTTCTTCTTGGTACTACAAGTCCTCCAATAACCGTTAAAACCGCTAAAAGCAGCGATATTATTGGTATTCCTGTTTTCTGCATTCCAATTGTTTTACCAGAGCCACTTGTTATAGCTGCTACATTTATTGTAACTGGTACTATGCCTTGTGTGTTGATGTTGAATGTGCCTGAATTGATTGAGTAACTGAATACTAGAGTTCCACTTTTAGTAACTTTACCGTAAATGTACAGGTAAGGATCTCCAACTGGAACGTTTTCTAAAGTCCAGGTTATTGTTCTTGTCGCTGCATTGTAAGTCCAGCTTCCATCACCGCTAATACTGATTAGTTCAAAGCCTTCAGGTAATGGGATGGTAGTTATAACATTTGTAGCATTGTCTGGACCGTTGTTTCCCAGCTTATAGGTTACTGTAAATTTTTGACCAACTATAGGGCTGTTATTGTTGCTTGTTATTTGGATGTATAAGTTCCCTGATTTTTTAATGGTAATGTAAGCAGATTCAGTGCTATTGGTGGTGTAACTGTCTGCTGCAGCAGTAACTTTTATTGGATTTTCAGATGGAACCGCTCCTTCATTAGCTAAGAAAGTAGCCTTAACTAATCCCTCAACGGTGTTCAATGTGATTGAATGATTTCCAGGACTTCCTGTTCCACTGGCACCAATCAATAATGGAAGATTAGCACTTCCAAATAATGCTCCAAGAGTTAATGAGGGGCTAATTAGGCTTCCCCAAGGTACATTTATAGTTATTAGTCCGTCAGGGATATAATCAGCAAGTGTTCCTGTTTGGCCATTACTGTTCATATAATGGTTTAAATCTGCTGTAATGGTTGAATTTCCTGTGTTATTGATTGTTGTAGGATTTGCATTAACTGTTAAAATAACCCATGAGTCCGCATCTACATCATCAACTGTACCTGCAATAAGATTGCTGATACTTTTTGGGTTTTCATTTGAACCCCACCAGTTATTGGTAACATTTACTGAACCACTGTTACAATATAATGCATTACCATATGTTGCTTGGTTATTGTGGAATCTGTTGAAGTTAGCATTCAAAGTACTATTAAATGTAGTTGAATTTCCAATATTAAAGAGAGCACCACCCTCTTCGCTTGCACTATTATTAATGAATGTACAACCAGTTATATTACAATTAGCTGAACCTGAACCTTCCATGCTATAACAACGGTTACAGATTGCACCACCTCTATCTGCACTATTTTTAAGGAATATACAATCTATCACGTTACAGTTAGCGGATCCTGAGCCATAAAGATTATAACATAAATTTAGAATAGCTCCACCAAGTTGTGCACTGTTACTAGTAAACCTACAGTTGATTATAGTACTGTTAACTGAACTAGCATCATCATCTAAGCAATAATTGCCGATTGCACCACCCATAACATTCCAATCTCCAGATGCAGTGTTATTTTCGAAATCACTGTTAATTACTGCCAAATTACCTAAATTACGGATAGCTCCACCTATAGCAAATCCACTCGCATTCACGACGTTATTTTCGAAATTACAACCTATAACATTTGAAGTACCATTATTGTAGATAGCTCCACCAGAAGTTGCATTGTTATTGTTGAAATCACTATCGTATATAATTAAAAGGCCCTCATTGTAGATTGCACCCGCGTATTCTGCAGCATAGTTATTTGCAAAATCACTGTCAAATATGGTCAAATTACCCCAATTATATATGGCGCTTCCATTTCCTGCAACGTTATTTGTGAAAGTACTGCTGAATATTGTACAATTAACTCCAGTCCAGATAGCACCACCGAAATAAGCCGCAGAGTTACCTGTAAAAGTACTCTCCTTTACAATTAGATTCCCGTAATCATTGATAATAGCACCGCCAGCATTATCTGTAAAATTACTTTCTGTAACTTTGAGGGTACCATTGGTGTTGTACACTGCAGCTCCATCAGATGCAGTTGCGTTATTTACTGTAAAAGTACAGCATGTTATATTCAAAATGCCTGCACTGAATATGGCCGCACCACCATAAATTGTGTCATTTGCAGTATTATTATTGAAATTACATCCGTTTACGGTGGAAGTTTCATTACTGTAAATTGCACCTCCAATATTTGCAATGTTATTTGAAAAGTTACAGTCTGTTATAGTTGAATTACCTTCACTGTAGATTGTACCTTTTTCAATGGCATTATTGCCATTGAAATTACAGTTTGATACAGTTAAATTTATCCAATTGCTTATTGCACTTCCATCATGAGCATTATTGTTTGTAAATGTACTGCAAGATATGGTACAATTACCATCGGTAGATACAGAGCCTCCAAAATACATCGCAGAGTTATCTGTGAACGTACTACCACTTATATTCAAATTACCATGATCATTGATGATTGCTCCACCTTTATTCCCTGTAAAAGTACTACTGGATACATTTATCGTTTTTTGGCTATATATGGCAGCTCCATCGGAAGTGGTTGCGTTGTTGCCTGTAAAAGTACTGCAATTTATATTTAAAATTCCAGTGTTTAAAATAGCAGCCCCTCCAATGGTATTGTGAGTTGCAGTATTTCCTGTGAAATTACTGTTATTAACTGTACAATTTCCATCTAAATTGGATATAGCTCCACCAGTTCCTGCACTATTATTAATGAAATTACATTCAGTCACATTCAAAGTTCCTAGATTGACTATGGCGCCACTAGCGCCTAATATATCTGCTGTGTTATTTATGAAAGTACTTTTTTCTACGGTTATATTTCTGAAATAATTGAAAATAGCTCCGCCCATATATGCATTGTTATCAGTGAATGCGCATTCAATTGTAGCTGAAGTACCATTATTGAAGATGGCTCCACCAATATTATTTGCAATGTTATTAGTGAATTTACAATCATTAAAAATTGAATTTCCATCTAAATTGAAAATAGCACCTCCATTATTAGTTGCATTGTTATTGCTGAATGTACTGCTATTAACTGATAAATTACCGAGGTAATTGTAGATAGCTCCTCCATTATTAGCTTTGTTATCACTGAAAGTACAATCATTTACTGTACAGTTACCACTATTTGCGATAGCCCCACCATCAAGATTAGATGAGCCATTGTTACCTGTAAAAGTACAATTAGTAACATTTAAAGTTCCGTACCAATTGATTATGGCCCCACCTGCTTGACTTGCCATATTCTTAATGAATGTACAATTTTCTACTGTTAAAGTCCCTTTATTGTAGATTGCACCACCAAAACTATTGTGTCCGTTTGTTAGAATTAGGTTTTGGATTAATACATTTAATTCGGGTCCAATATAGAATATATGGCCTGTTCCGTTTAGTATTATGCCTTCTGGGCTTAAACCAGTAATAGTCATATTCTTGTTAATTAAAATATTAGTATTATTTTCCCCTTTGTATTCACCATCAGCAATTTTTATTGTTCCATTGGTGTCTATTGCTTCTGTCGCATTCTTAATAGACTTTTTTGCATATTCCCATGATGTACCATTGTTATCATCACTTCCTGATGAATCATTCACATAAATAATTGCATTGTTCGATGAAGCATCTATAACTGTAGCTGAAACGGTACCTATGGTGAATGAAAATGTTATCGCTAAACTTAAAAGCAGTAAAGGAATTAAAAATTTGGTTTTGTTTGAAATTATTTGTTTTCTAATCTTTTTCACCTCCAAAAATTTTTAATTTTTTTGGCAATCAAACACTTTGTGTTTGGTGCATAGAAAATCTTAGATTTTCTAATGTTCAGGAAATCAAAGATTTCCTTCAACCTCCTGTGGGCTTGATTAATTAAGAAATAATTAGTTTTTATTGAATCCATTTAATGGTGCACATCAAAAAATGAAAATGAAGTGAAAAGTCCATTGACTTTAGATTAATCACTGATAAATTCAATTAAATTATAAAAAAAGGTTGGGTACTAGCTATATTAATACTTAACTAAATGGGCATAAGTTATAATTAATTATTATAACTAAAACTATAGGAATATACTAGTTAATACCTATTAAAGCCTTAAAAATCGTCTGATTTTTCATATAACAGTTTTTCGAATTAAAATTTTATCCAAAGTTTTAATAATGCATAAATTGATATTTTTATTTAATTAAGTAAACGGGGATTTTTGTTGGAAAAGAGAGGTTTTCTGGATAGATTTAAAAGACTTTCAAAGCCTACAGGCAGTGTACATTGGGGTAATGCAGTTAGGGCAGTTATTTTAATGGCTATATCTGGTTTAATAGCTCATTTTCTAGGTTTTGACAATGGAATTCCGGCTATTATGTTTGTAACACTCTTAGCAACTATAATAATTGATATCCCTCTCCCAATCCGTAAAGTTGCTATTTTAACGATAATAAGCATCTTTATGACTGCTTTAGCTTTTATATGTGCTTCTTTAGCTCTTTCAAATATTGGAATTTTTATTTTCTTTACCCTAATCTGGGCATTCTTTGGTATTTCTCTATACATTTTTGGAAATACTGAAGGTTCTTTAGGTTTTACCTACTTTTTAATTTATTTTGTAGCAGTATTAATGGTTAATAACGGCTCAACACCAATAGAATGGGCAATTTTCAGTATATTACCTTATTTAGTGGTTTCTATACTTTTTATTCCAAAAATGTGGCTTGAAAGAAAGAGATTGGCCGATCTTGTAACTGTAGGATTTAATAATGAATTGAAGATAGAAAATACATTTGTATCAAGAAGTATACTATCTGGAATCCCTTTAAAATCTAATTATTATGATATTTTCAAATTTGGAAGTTATTTTAAGGGATTAAGAGTTTACAGTGACTTAATAGATTCGAGACTGCCTTCTAATTCAAGAAAATTTTTTGAAAACTTTTTAAAAGTAACAGATGAACTCGCTTTAAAAATATCTGATAATTTCAAAAATGGTGCTGGCCCTGTGGATTTAGAAAGACTTGAAAACTCTCTTTTAGGTGTTAAATCTCATTTTTCGAACGAAAATAGTTATAAATCAGTCTTTGGCTTATCAAAAAGTATTAAAGATGTTTTAGATAAGAGCAATAGCATATTATCACAACCTCCTCAAAGCAAGAAAAAGAAAATTGGCGGATCAAAAAAATCACTTAAAGATGTTTTAAATGCAAATTTTAATATAAATAACCTTTACATTCGCCATGCGATTCGATTCACACTTGCAATGACTATCGCACTTATTTTTGTATATTTAACACGTGATAGAAGCGTTATATGGGTAACAATGGGAATTTTAATAATTTTAAAGCCGGATATTACAAGTACAATAGATAGCTTGATTTCAAGGGTCGGATTCAATTTATTTGCTGTAATTATTGCTATAATTCTTTCATTTATATTTCCGCAGGGTATGCTTTTCTTTCTGGCATTCATAATGCTGTTTTTATTCAGGGCATTTTATCCAGGCTACATGGGGCTTGCAGTAATGGCCATAACTGTTTTCATAGTTTTGATTTGGCCTACAGGGACAGTATTTGAAAATGCAGTGGCAAGAATAGTAGATATTTCAATTGGCGGAATAATCGCTTTTATTTGCGCATACATAATTTTACCAAATAGAATAATAGTTAATCTTCCATATCAACTTATTAAAACCACCAATGCGAATTTAAATTATGCCCAACAGGTTTTAGTTACCTCAATTGAAGATTACGACTACGAAAAAGCCCTCAAATGTTTTAAAAATTATATGATGGCAGATAATAATTTCGAGGCGGGATTACGAAAATTAGAAGATACGTTTGCTGATATAAATGAAGATCTGGAATTATATAATGAATTAATGATTTTAAATAAAAAAATAGCTGCTGATCTAACGATTACATCCGCATTGTTAAATGAAGATCCAGAAAAATTGATGAATAGTACTCTGGACATTGAGGAGATAAGATATACAATTAAAGAAATTAAAATGGCATTAAAAGAGGATAAACTGCAATCAGATTTAAATTCAATAAAAATTAATTATTCTTATAATAGTCATGATAATGAATTTGAAGAGCTTTTAAACTGGATAAGGGCCGATCTTGATTTCATTTCGAGGGGTTTGGAAGTGGCCGCTGAAACAGGGGCACTATCAAGGTACACTAAACTATCTTAATTAAATTATAAACTTTTAAAGGAGGTAACTTATTGAAACAATTTTTAATAACACCTGTAGCAGGAAAACGTTTAATTGCAAAGGCTGTGGCGGAACATGATGCAATTAGGGATGTTTTAAAGTCTGGAACTTTGGTAATTATTGCTGGAACAACTAATGGTTATATTGCAGAAGAGATTCTTTCAAAAATTAATCAAAATGAGGGTTTTTCAAGAAAAAGATTTTTTAGGGGTATTGTACTTCCTCCTGGCGGACCTGTAACAAGTTCAGGACGTATTAAAGATGAAAGTGAGTTTCCTGGAGATGTAGTAATAAAGGACGGCATTTGGCAGAAAGGGAAAACTATTTTCGATGTTGTAGATGATTTAGAAGAGGGTGATGTTATTTTAAAGGGAATAAATGCCTTAAATCATCCAAAAGGCCAAGCAGGAATTTACATTGGAGATCCATACGGTGGGACAATTGGAGCTTCGATTCAAGCAGTTATAGGAAGGCGTATAAGACTTATACTCCCTGTGGGACTTGAAAAACGTATTTATGAAGATATAAATGATTTAGCAAGAAAATTAAATGCTCCTGGATCTACTGGCCCTCGTTCATTGCCAGTAGCTGGCGATATTATCACCGAAATTGAAGCAATTTCCATTCTAACTGGAGCTAAAGCTGAATTAGTTGCAAGTGGGGGTGTAAGTGGAGCTGAGGGTTCTATATGGCTTGCTATTGGTGGAGATGATAATCAAATGAATGCAGTTGAAAAACTATTAAAATCAGTTATGGGAGAACCTAATTTTGAATTTTAGCTTTTTCAAGATACCATTTACATTTTTCTTTCCATTTACAACTGCTACAAATGCCTTCAAGGTCTTTTTTTTGTTTTAAATACCTCATTTGTAATAGATTTGATATCTTTAGCTTTTATAGATGATCCAGACTCAATTTTTAGTTTTTTAAGTACTTTTTTGTCCAATATTTTAATCATAAAATTAGAAATAAAATTTTTACAGATGTCATGTTTCTTGTGAGGGCAGCATTTACAGATCTCATCACATTCAGTGATGATTTTGATATCTTTATCTGGATTATCTTTAAGTTCAATGATAATTTCAGACATGTTTTTAGAAAATAAAGCGCTGTAACCGTACCCTTGAAATCCCTGCATACATAAAATGTGATGTGCTCTTATTTTCATGCTAATAAACAATTAAAATTAAAAATAAATAAATTAGGAATTACTTTCAGTTTTTAAAGTCTACTTCTGGACCAAATGGTTCTTTTGGGGTTATAACTTTTGTTAATCCTGCAGCCCCTGCAATTTTAACTAAATCCCCAATAATAAATGGAATAACTCCCATTATGAGTAAAGTCCAAATTGAAGGCATTGAACCTGTAACAAAGTACAAAAATGCGCCTAAACCAATTAATCCAGGTATATAAATCAATGCGAAGTTTGCAAGGAACATAAGTCCTAACATTGGTTTAAAACTTCTTGCTTTAATGTATTTGTCTGTGAAGTGACCTAAGAAAAGTGCAGCCAGTATAAATCCAATTAAATAACCTGCTGTAGCTCCAAACATTACTCCAATGCCGCCTGTCATACCGGTAAACCATGGAACTCCTGCTAAACCTATTGTCACATACATTACCTGACTTATTCCGCCCCAGTATCTTCCAAGCACTACCCCCGCCATTAAAACGGCGAATGTTTGACCTGTAACTGGTACAGGAGTCCATGGTAGAGGTATAACTACCTGGGCCAGAATTCCAGTGATGCATGCCATGAAAAATGCAAGAATCACTTTATTTGTTAAAGATAGTTCCCTATTCCACTTAAAAAAAGTGAATCTTTTTTTATAATAACTGTCAGCAATTGACATATGCATTATTGTCTCCTCCTAGAGTTAAAATCATTAAATATCCAGTTTAATTGGATATAATTTATTATTATGAAAATATGGTTTATGTACAAAAAAGTACAATTATATAAAGTAGAATTGGAAATGAGTTATCTCCTTAATTATTTAGATTAAAATATTATAAATACTTTCATAGAATAATAAGAGCTTTGAATTATATGATATTACTATCCGTCTGTTTTTATTATCTTCCCATATGAAATTTTAATTTTTCAATATTTTTAACATAGGTATCAGCATCAAATTTACGCTTTAAACCATTTGCGTTCATGTATCTAACTTTTCCAAATATTTCTCTTTCCTTCCAGGCACGGTCATGTTTTCCAAAACACCATGCAACTCCGGTATAACCATTTGCATCTCTACCGTCAATTTCATACTTGTTATTAAGGTAAATTGCTGTATTAAATGCTTCTTCTGGAGTTTTTGTCCATTCAATTATCTTTTTTCCCCAGTACATTCGCATGTAGCCGTGCATTTTGCCTTTAATCATCATCTCTTTTTGTGAAGCATTCCAGTATGGATCTCCAGTTTCAGCATTTTCAAGTTGCTGGAGACTATAAATATTCTTTCGCTTATCACTGGCGTGTTCTTGAAGGTTTTTTTTGGCCCAATCAGGTAAACAATCCAGAGAATCATAATGAGGGTTATAATAAATAAAATTCATGCTTAATTCACGTCTAATGATTAATTCTTCTAGATATGCCTCTTTACCTGGAGAATTTGATTTAGAAATTTGGAGCGCGATGTATAATGGAGAAATCTGGCCAAAATGAAGATAAGGACTCATATTGGATAAATAATCATAATTTGGATCATTTTTATAATCTTCATATTTATCCAATTTGTTTTTTATAAAGTATTCAAGATTTTCAAGTGCTTTAGATGTCCCTCCATGAAAATTATTAACTTCTTTAACCGAATCATCAATTTCGAGGATATTTATAACCTCATCAATGTTTTCTATGTCATGAGAGTCAAAATCAGGGCCATTATAACTCACTTGGGTTGCATTGTGTTTTAGTGACACCATAAATTTAGGAAGAATTTTATTTATTTTACTTCTGATGGTTCTGGCTGCAAACTCTTCTTTTGAAGATGTAGATTTCACTGGAACCACTATATTGGTTTCAACCTGTATTAATGGACATTTTATATTATTTGCAGCATTTTCACGCCACATACGCTCAATTTTAAGATATCCTGCATCAACAATAATCATTGATGCATTTTTTGATAAGTTAATTGCACCTTGATCTGGTGAATTTATTAAAATAATTAGTTTTATGTTTTTTTCATCAAGGGATGCTTTAACATCTTTTAAACCTTCAAGCATGAAATGATAATGCCTTCTATTTGAGTCGGGAAAATTAGGAGTTAATCCAAAATAAACAATTAAAGGTTTTTGTAATTCATTTGCTTTTAAAATAGCATATTCTAAAGCGTGATTATAATGGCTTCTTTGAGCGGACTGCATCCAATAAAGAACATAATCTCCATTTCTTATTTTTTTATTATTTAATTCTTGTATCCTTTCTTTTTGAATCATATAAACTCCAATTACTCATATAATGTTGTAATTTCGATTAATTCTTCAGGATATGGCTCAAAAAATGTCTGTTTGTGTAAATATTCATTTTCAAATCGGATTATCCATGCTTTTAGGATGTTCTGGCAAACAAGCAATGGATAGATTCCATTCCTGTACTTTTCAATAGAGTCTAAAAAGAATGATTTTTCTGTATGATTAAGTTCTTTTCTAAAATAGCCCATTGCATGCATCAGTATGTTAATATTCGATTTTATATCTGGCTCATTAAGCATGGTATCTCTAAAAATAGCTTTATATTCCGAGATAAGCTCATTAATATCCATTTTATCAGGATTAGCAATTATTCTTCCTAGTTTTCTTGTATTTTCCTGATTATAAGTCATCAGGAGATATTTATTATTGGTATGAAAATTGATAAGTTCTTTAAGTATTCCAGAATTTTTCATCTTTCGAAAGCTTGCTAAAGTGTATAATTTTGTTAAAAAATTTTCACGTATCTTTAAATTTCTAAGCCTGCCTTCATCTTCAACAGCTAAGTAAGGATACTTTCTAAGAACAGCTCTTCCAAAAAATCCGCATTTATTTTTTGCTCTTCCTGGACCATAGCCCTGATAAACTCTAACGGCCTTAATACCACAAGATGGAGATTTATTTTTTAATAGAAACCCGTCTACATCAACATTTTCTAAAAATTCTTCACTGAAATTTTCCATTTTTCGAGTTAAATCTTTCTCTGTAGAAGGTTGATATAGCCTTAATTCGTCTTTAATTTCAATAACTCTGATAGGATCTCGGGGAATTCCAAGGCCTATCGAAACTTCAGGACATACAGGATAAAAATCAACATAGTTTTTGAGTTTTTCTACAAATTCGCTTTTTATCATTAACCCGTTCCATCTGCAAGCATCAAATTCTATACATTTGCTGATAACTACCTTCGGCTTTTCAAAAATTCTCAAAAATATCCTCACCTATAGATTTAATAAAAGAAAAAAAATATTAAGTTATTTAAGGGTTTAGAAGGAATACAGTGTAGTTTAAGTATGAAGCAATAGTTACCCAGATGATATAAGGCACCAAAAGAAGTCCCGCTGCTTTGGATATTCTGTAGAACAATATTATATTAATTAGAATTGCTATCCATAGGAATACAATTTCAATAAGTCCTCCGAATAGAGATTTAAATCCGAAGAATATAATTGTCCAGAAGAAGTTTAAAATTAGCTGTAATGCAAAGACTCCGATTGCAATTTTAACATCTTTTCTATCCCATCCTTTTCGCCATACCAGAAATAGTGCAATACCCATTAGAATATAAAGAGTTGTCCAGATTGGTCCAAATGCCCATGCTGGAGGTGTCCATGATGGTTTATTTAAAACATCGAAAAATGTAGTAATTGAGCCAAAAGTTGCAAGAGAGCTTGTAAACCCAACTATTAGCGGTATTAAAATTGATATTACAAGTTTAGCAATATCTCCTTTTTTAAAGCTTTCCATAAATTACCCCCATATTATTTATGATAATAATTTATACGATCTTATTATAATAGTTATCTTATTATACTGTGTTTGGTGATTAAAATGCTTTAAAAATCTTGATTTTTTAAATAATTAAATGCAACAGTATATTTCTTTTATAACAGATTCTTCATTGTATTGATGTCCAATGGAGAAAATTTCATTGCTAACTATTATATTTTCCATTTTAGAAACACTGAATAGTTTCCACCCCACGGGATTACCTGATTTACTCTGTCCTTTAATTTGATAAGCTCTTAAAACTTCTTTGCCATCTTTAGTAAGCCCATAACAATAAGGTTCAACTATTCTAGTACTGTCTTCGTAATTAAAAAGGAGAATCTGCTTTGAGTTTATTGAAGAACAAATTAATTCATTAATACTATCTTTCATGATAATATTATATTCAAGTATCTATTAAAATATTTTTAAAATCAAAAAGTCGAAAAATTAAATTAACTTAATTTAGCTCTATCATAAACATTTTTAAGCGTCTGCATATCCACGCTTGTATAAATTTGAGTTGTAGAAAGGTTTGAATGTCCTAAGAGCTGCTGAATAGCTCTAATATCAACGCCGTTCTTTAAAAGGTGTGTAGCAAATGAATGACGTAAAATGTGGGGTGTAACTTTCTTTTTAATCCCTGCTTTTTCTGCGTGGGTTTTAATCATCATTTGAATGTATCTTGGAGTCAGATGATTTCCAGATCGGTTGACAAAGAGATATTCATCTTCATTAGGTTTCTTTTCAATGTAATCGTCAATTAAGATCTTTGTTTCATCATCAAAAAGTACAATACGATCTTTTTCACCTTTTCCACGTATTCTCATTGTTCTTTCTTGTAAATCAACATTGTCTGTCTGTAATGTTACAAGTTCAGATACTCTAAGCCCTGAAGAATAAAGTAATGCTAAAATAACCTTGTTTCGAAGGTTCATTAATCTTTTATTCTCTGTGTTGCAATCTGATTCATTATCAAAAGCACATATGAGGTTTTCAACTTCTTTTTCATTCAGATGTTTTGGAAGAGATTTTGTTCTTTTAGGGGTCTGCACTTCATTTAAAATGCTAATGCCGCCAAATTCAAAGAATTTTTTACAAACAACTGTTACAAGGTAAATATAATTTTGAGAAACTCCCTTGTCACGTTTTAAAAATTGAATGTACTTTTTAAATGCCCTTAAAACCCTTCTTTCATCAGTAAGATTTTTTTCTTGAAGAAGAAAATTGTAAAAATTAATTACTATTGATTTATAAGTTTTAATTGTGTTTCTGGAGTAATTCCTTATCTCCAGTTCAATTAAATAATCTTCAATCATCTCTGGAAAATCAAAAGTTTCTAAAATAGATTCCTGTACAATATAACTGTTCCCTTCAGAAGCAACTTCCCCGTAGCTTGTTGGAATTGTGTCCCTGTTCCTTTTCATTTGATTAGTGTATTGATTCATTGTATCAGCTATATTGAGTTGTATAATTTATTTGAATTAAATAATTCCTATTAGATTATTGCGCTTCTACTACATATAACTTCTGTCTTTTGTAAAATTTACATTGGTCAATGCAGAATTTGTAATATCAGTTAATTCAATGTTTCTAATTTTATGAGATTAAAAAAATAATATTACATATAACTTCTATCTACGTTCTCATTTGGTAAGCCTTGCTTGCTGTTGCTCATATTTTGAGAACTGGAATAATCTTTCTGCAAAGCGTTTTCAAAGGAATTATACCTTTTAATAATTTGATCTTCAATGCAAATGGCATTTTTTATTGCAAAATCCATATGTTTTTCCTTGATTAGATCATCTCCATTCATGACTGCAATATCTCCAGCCATACGCACTACGCCGCCGAGGTCCCTTAATCTGAGGGTCAATGAATCTTTTTTGTCATCAATAATTTTCGCTCGTTTCCTAGATTCGTTAATTAGAAGTTCAACAGCTCTTCTTGTTGCATGGGGTATTTTACCATCCATTTCTATTTCCTGAGCGACAAACTGCGCGATTTTTGCAACATTTTCATCGTTATCGGCCATCGTAGTCCTCATTAGAATTTCATATCCTTCGCCTTGTATTCTGGAGCGAAGTGGGGGTAATATGTATTGAATATCGCGTATATTGCATGCCCCTACAAAAATAAAGTCGCATGGGACGTTTTCAACTTTAACAGAGCTTCCAGCACTTTGTGGATTTCTTCCAATTATTGGAAATACTTTATCCTGCATTGCACTTAAAATATAACGCTGTAAATTGGCAATGTGTACTATTTCATCAATAAAAAGAACACCTTCATGAGCTTCATGTATTGCTCCAGGAACAACTCTTTCATAAGGTTGTGT
>JAEYSH010000226.1 GCA_023434825.1 Methanobacteriota archaeon
AGATTATGTTTGAAAGGAAGGGTATTATGGGTAAAAAGGTTATTACACTTGGTGAAATCATGTTAAGATTATCAACACCTGGAAATCAGAGATATATGCAAGCTGTGGATTTTGAGATAAACTATGGTGGTGGAGAAGCTAATGTTGCTGTATCATTAGCGAATTACGGACATAACGCAGAATTTGTAACAAAAGTACCTGACAATGAAATTGGAAAATGTGCAGTAGCATCATTAAGAAAAATGAATGTTAGTACAGAAAACATCGTATACGGTGGGGAACGTTTAGGTATTTATTTCTTAGAGACAGGTGCTGCTATGCGTGCATCGAATGTAATTTATGCTCGTGCGAATTCCTCTATCGCAACTGCGAAACCAGAAGATTTCGATTTTGAAGGAATTTTTGAAGGTGCAGATTGGTTCCATTTTACAGGTATTACACCAGCGATTTCTGATGAAGCTGCCCTTGTTACAGAAGCTGCTTGTAAAGCAGCAAAAGCGAAAGGTGTAAAGGTATCCTGCGACTTAAACTTTAGAAAAAAATTGTGGTCATCAGAAAAAGCCCAGCGAGTAATGAGTAACTTAATGCAATACGTTGACGTATGCATTGGAAATGAAGAAGATGCTGAAAAAGTACTAGGTTTTAAACCAGGTAATACAGATGTTACAAGTGGCGAGCTTGAACTTGCTAGTTATAAAGATATTTTTGAACAAATGGTAGAAAAATTTGATTTTGAATATGTGATAAGTTCCTTAAGAGTAAGCCATAGTGCTTCTGATAATGGTTGGTCTGCTTGTATTTATTCGAGAGATACGAAAGAGTTTTATCATTCAAAAGAGTACCGAATTGCACCGATTGTAGATCGTGTTGGTGGTGGTGATTCCTTTGCAGGTGGTACAATCTGTGGTTTCCTTGACGGAAAGAACTTCAAAGATGCATTGGAATTTGGTGTAGCAGCTTCTGCATTAAAACACACAATTCCAGGTGACGTTAACTTAGTAAGTAGAAAAGAAGTAGAAGGTTTAGTAGGCGGAGATGCTTCTGGACGCGTTCAGAGATAATTTCATAAAAGAAACATAGGATATAAAAAGCGTGTTAAGCTTTAAGGTTTTAAATCTTTTAGTGAGACACGCTTTTTTGTTAATAAATTTGTAAATAAGCTTTCATTGCCAGATATTAGAGAATAGAGTATAATGAATCAAAGAAAATAACTATAATCGTGTCAGAATAGTCGAAGCGAGGGGCTTCAATGATGCATAAGAATAGGGGTTTTTTATGGAATACAATTATGAAAAACAACATGAAAAAGGCAAACTGCACGCGATTGAGCGTATAAAATGTATATTAGATCCAGATAGTTTTCATGAAATAGGCCAAAATGTTTCTAATATCGAGAATGGTTTTGGAATTCCCGTAGGTAGTTTACCTTATGACGGAGTGATCACAGGATATGGAACAGTACATAATAAGAAAGTATATATCTATTCTCAAGATTTTACTGTAATGGGTGGTACTCTTGGTAAAAACCATGGTTTAAAAATTGCTAAAACAATTAAAAAAGCCATACGTAATCGATGCCCAATTATAGGAATTAACGACTCAGGTGGTGCTAGAATTCAAGAAGGGGTGGATGCATTAGCTGGTTATGGTGAGATTTTTTATTATAATACACTAGCATCTGGAATTGTACCTCAGATTGCAATCATTGCAGGACCATGTGCGGGTGGTGCAGTATATTCCCCTGGTATTATGGATTTTATTTTTACAATCGATGAGATTAGTACGATGTTTGTTACGGGGCCTAAAGTAGTTAAAAGTGTGACAAATGAGGATATTACAGCCCAACAACTAGGTGGTTCTGTGTTACATATGGAGCAAAGTGGTGTAGCACATTTTCGGTGTGTGAATGAAGAAAGTTGTTATGAGCAAGTTCGAGACTTGTTATCTATGATTCCATATCGTAGATGGAGAATAGGTAACCTTTATGGAAGACGGATCAAAAAATATGCGAGAAGTCATACGGATGATTGTCAGACAGGAATCGAAGATTTATTGCCACAAGCTTCTTTTAAAACATATGATATGAAAAATATTATTCATGTTTTATTCGATAAAGATAGTTTTTTAGAGATTCAAGAGGATTATGCGAGAAATGTAGTCATTGGTCTTGCAAGATTGGCTGGTATTACAGTCGGAGTCGTAGCAAACCAACCTCAATATATGGCTGGAGTGCTGGATTGCGATTCCAGTGATAAAGCTGCAAGATTTATTCGTTATTGCGATAACTTCAGTATACCAGTTATAACACTAACGGATGTACCTGGGTTCTTACCTGGAACAGATCAAGAACGAAGAGGCATCATACGCCATGGTGCCAAGCTTTTATACGCTTATTCAGAAGCTTCTACGGTAAAACTAAATGTAATTATACGTAAGGCGTATGGTGGTGCTTACATTGCAATGAGTAGTAAACATTTAAGGGCAGATGCTGTCTATGCATGGCCGAATGCTGAAATTGCTGTAATGGGTGCAGTCCCAGCTTGTGAGATTCTATATGCCAAGGATATGAAACACTTAACTGAGGTAGAAAAAGAAGCATTTGTAGAACAGAAAGCAGAGGAATATCGGCATCATATCATGGGAGCAGAAAAGGCAGCAGAGGCAGGTTACGTCAATATGGTAATATCACCTTCTGAGACTAGATCGCGCTTGCTTTGTGATTTGCCAAAAGCTTCGAG
>JAEYSH010000006.1 GCA_023434825.1 Methanobacteriota archaeon
AAATATGACTGACCTATTTATATATTATTTTAAACTAATATTAAAGAACAAAATACAATAAAAAGTTCAGGAGTGAGTAAGGATCATGGAAGACATGTCCAAAAATATAATGAAAAAGACTGAAGATCTTAAAAAGGAAATTAAACTCCTAAAGGAAGAAAATACTAAAACAAAAAGAAATTTAATGTGGAAAGTAAGAAAACTTGAAAAGGACAAAGTTTTAGTTGAAAATGAAAAAATGAGGCTTGACAGGGAAGTAAAATCCCTTAGGGGAGAAATAGAAAGATTCAGGTCCCCTCCACTTGTAGTAGCTACAATTACTGAAGTGTTAGAAGATGGTAAACTTGTAGTTAAAAGCAGCACTGGACCTCATTTCGTAATTGGATATTCACGTTTATTAGATACAAATTCACTCGAACCCGGTGCAAGGGTTGCTTTAAATCAACAGACATTCAGCATTGTAAATGTTTTACCTTCAGAAAAAGATCCATTAATTTCAGGTATGGAAGTTGATGAAAAGCCAGATGTAAGCTATGAAGAAATAGGCGGACTTGAAGAACAGGTAGTTGAAATTAAAGAAACAGTAGAATTACCTCTTAAAAAACCAGAGTTATTTACAAATATTGGAATTGAACCTCCGAAAGGAGTGCTTCTTTACGGTCCACCAGGAACAGGTAAAACACTACTTGCAAAAGCAGTTGCTAATGAAACCAATGCTACATTTATAAAGATAGTAGCATCAGAATTCGTTAAAAAATATATTGGTGAAGGTGCAAGACTCGTTAGAGGAGTATTTGAACTTGCAAAAGAAAAAGCACCAAGTATAATATTTATTGATGAAATAGATGCTATTGCAGCAAAAAGACTTAAAAGTTCAACCAGTGGTGACAGAGAAGTCCAGAGAACACTTATGCAGCTTCTAGCTGAAATGGACGGTTTTGAAGCAAGGGGAGATGTGGGAATTGTTGCAGCAACCAACAGGCCTGACATTTTAGATCCTGCATTATTACGTCCGGGAAGATTTGATAGATTTATAGAAGTTCCAATACCAAATGAAGATGGTAGGATGGAAATCTTGAAGATTCACACAGGTAATATGTCACTTGAAGAAGAAGTAGATGTAAGACTTGTAGCCTCACTTACTGAAGGCGCTTCAGGTGCTGACCTTAAAGCAATATGTACAGAGGCAGGTATGTTTGCAATTAGGGAAGAGAGATCCACTGTTACAATGAATGACTTCATGGACGCAATTGATAAGATTGTAGGACTTGAAAAAGAAGAAGAAGTTAGAAGAGAAGCCGGTGTAATGTACGGTTAATTTTCTAATTAATTTTTTATTTTTAAACTAAATTTAATTTAGGCCGATGATGAACCCTATGAGCTCTGATTGGTGATGAATGATGGGCGAACTGAGGCTAAAATCTTTAATTTTTCAATGTAAATATTTAATTTATTAATTTAAATTTTAAACATATTTTTTCTATATTTTCTTTTTAAATTTAATTACAATATTTTATATTTTTAAATATAAATCATATAAGATTAAAAAATAGTATTACTAATATAATTCAAATTTTTTATTATCATCTCTTTTATTTAGGAGAGCTTTATATGATTGAAAATTTCCAGAATCTTAGTCCTATAATCCAAACTTTCCTTGCAACACTATTTACGTGGGGAATGACTGCTTTAGGTGCATCTTTAGTTTTAATGATTAATGGTATTGATAAAAGGATGCTTGATGGGGCTCTGGGCTTTGCGGGAGGAGTAATGATTGCAGCAAGTTTTTGGTCTCTTCTTTCACCTGCAATTGACATGGCTTCTGGAATGAATATTCCCTCATGGATTCCAGCAGCGATTGGATTTCTTTTAGGCGGATTTGCAATAAGTTTAGTAGACAAAATCCTTCCACACCTTCATCTAGGACTTCCAATGGAAGAATCAGAAGGTATTAAAACAAGCTGGAGACGCAGTACACTACTTATTTTAGCTATAACTTTACACAATATTCCTGAAGGTTTAGCAATTGGAGTTGCTTTTGGAGCTGTTGCTGCGGGAATTAATTCTGCAACTTTACCAATTGCCATTGCTCTGGCTATAGGGATTGGAATTCAAAATTTTCCCGAAGGAATGGCTGTTTCAATGCCTCTTAAACGTGAAGGAATGACCAGTTTCAAAAGCTTTTGGTATGGTCAATTATCTGCCGTTGTAGAACCTATTGCCGGTGTAATAGGTGCTGCACTTGTAATTTTTTCAACGCCAATTTTACCTTATGCTTTAGGATTTGCTGCCGGCGCAATGATATTTGTAGGCGTTGAAGAGGTTGTTCCCGAATCCCAGCGAAACGGAAATGAAGATTTAGCCACTATGGGGGCAATGATAGGTTTTGCATTGATGATGATACTTGATGTAGCATTTGGTTAGCTTAAAAATTATGTCCAAAAGTTAGTTATAATTTTTATTAATAATATATATCTAAATAATAATATTTGGAGGTATAAATATGGCTAAAGTTACACGTGAAATGGTTGAAGAAACGGGGATAAATGTAGATGAACTTGTTGAACTGCTTGTAAAAAATGCTGCTGCAGAATTAACAACTTTCTATTACTATACAATCTTGCGGGTTAATTTAATTGGATTAGAAGGTGAAGGAGTTAAAGAAATAGCAGAATCAGCTCGTATTGAGGATAGAAACCATTTTGAAGCTCTACTTCCACGAATTTATGAGCTTGGAGGAAAATTACCAGGACATATGAACGATTTCCATGATATTTCTGGCTGTCCTCCGGCATCACTACCAGTAAATTCAACTGATACAATGGAGCTTTTGAAGGTTTTAGTTGCAGCAGAAAGATGTGCAGTAAGGCAGTATACTAATATATGTAACATAACTGCCGGTAAAGACCATAGAACTTATGATCTGGCACTTTCTATTTTGCATGAGGAAATTCAGCATGAATCATGGTTTTCAGAGTTTCTTGGAGAAGGCCCATCTGGACATTTCCAAAGAAGGGGAGACACATCTCCATTTGTATCTAAGTTCCTTGAATGAATTTTTAAGTAACATCAGTAATAATGAAATTCATTGAAATATTTTAGAAAAATATATTTTCTAATAAGATTTTAAGACCAATTGCAATCAATATTAAACCACCGAATATCTCTATTTTATTTTCAAATAGGTGTCCGATATTTTTACCGATATAAACTCCTATAAGTGATAAAATAAATGTTATTACACCGATTATGATCACAGGTTCTAATATGGCAATATTAAGGAAAGCAAAACTTACTCCAACAGCAAATGCATCAATACTGGTTGCAATTGAAAGAATTAACAGCTCTTTTAGTGAGAATACAGCGCATGTATCTCCATCTCCACCAGAAATCCCCTCATAAATCATTTTAAGCCCAATACCAAGTAATAATGCGAAAGCTATCCAGGGTGCTAATACCGAAACAATTCCTTGAAGTTGTATTCCTGAAAACCATCCAAGAACGGGCATCAATGCCTGAAATCCTCCGAAAAAGAGTGCAATAACTAATGCATGCTTAATATTACATTTTAGGGTTAGGCCTCGGGTTATGGAAACGCTGAAGGCATCCATCGCCAATCCTATTGCTAAAAATATTATAGAAACGAAATCCATAGAATTCTATTTTATATTATTCAACAATATAAATATTTTTAAAATAAAAGAATAATATTATTTTTTAATAGGATTAAAAAGCATTTAGGAAGTTATTAACATGGATCATGTAGTTTATTTGGATGCAAAGGCAAAAGAAATGGATAAATTGATTGATGGGACTAAAAAGATGATTATTAGGGGTGCTGCAGGACGTAAAATGCCTTATGGACGAGTTAATGTTGGTGATGTTCTTTATTTTATTAATAATAATGGTGAAGGCTTGATAAAAGTAACTGGGGAAGTTTCTAGTGTTTATAACTCTGAAAAGATGTCTAAAGAAGAATCTATAAAATTAGTTGAAGAAAATCAAGATAAATTACAATTAAATCCACAACAATATAAAAGATGGGCTGGAAAACGATATCTTGTTTTAATTGAGCTAGAAAATGTGTTAAGTATTGATCCATTTTCTATTGACCGTAGTGAATATGGGAATATGGATGACTGGTTGCCTGTAGATAAAATTGATTCTGTAATTGATTAATTTAATTTTAATTAAAATAAATCAAATAGGTCGCCTAAAACTACTTTTTTATCTGTTTTAATGAGTTTTGGAATTTTTCCTATTGTCCCTGCTGATTCTCCAACAACGATCATAACTCCTCTAAAATAATTTTTAAAATCATCAGATCTATCAAGGCAGTTTTGAACTGCATCTTGTTCTATTCCACCCTTAGCTTCATTAGCAATACTGGTTGCAAGAGCATCTGCAACACTGGCTTCATCAGCAAATACGGTAACTGAATCGGCTCTTCCAAGACTTATTGAATGGCCCACAGTTCCAGAAGAAGTACAAATTCCCATAGGAGTAGTTTCATGTTTTATTTTAAAGCCAATTTGCCCAGATAATGATGAATTTCCAGCAAAAAGCCCCATTACAACATCTTTATTTGTTTTAAGTGCAATATCTCCACCATTTTCTACTATTGCGTATTTAGCACCCATATTTAACAAATAATTCATTGATAGCTCAGATATTGTTCCAGCAACAGCAGCCATTGGACCAACATCTGCAATTGCGCTGGCTTCAGCCATCATTTTAACTATGTATGGTGGTTCAAATACTTCTACTGGTTCAAAAGATATTAAAAAGTCTCTATTTTTCCTTATATAATTTATAAGTTCCATGCGCTGTTTTAAAATAAATTTATCAAGATTATGGTTTAATAAATCTGTTTTCAGCAGAATATTAGTTTCATCAATTTTAATGCGTTCTATAATCATTTTGGTGTCCTTTTTGTTTAGAGAGATGTTAGAAATTAAATCTTAACGATTAAAACAAATAAATAGGTTAAATGTATTTTTATTCATAATGTAGTTCAATTTCTTTTTCATATAAGTTTAATCTGTCTTCGTTTAATACTGAAATATATTTACCATCTTCATAAAGAAACCAGCTATCGTATTTGGATTCATATATTTTTACAAAACCTAATTTGCAGATATTATCCTCTAATTTTTCTTTTGAACTGTTTTTAACAGTATCTATAATACTTTTTTCCATTGTAATGTTTTTTATGAATTCATCTACTCTATCTTCCTCTTTTTGGATATCATCGAATCACATTAAAATCCAAAAATTCTAACTTTAATACGACATGATATTTGTTATTAGTACATAAAATATTTAGATTACAAATTCTAAATTATTTTATACTAAGAGAATAAGTGATAAAATGAGAAATACAAAAGAAATTCGTTCTGGAGAAGAGGTAATTTTCGAAACAAGACCTCGCTTTTTAATGTATTTAAAATCTGCAATAATAAAATTTATTGTAATATTATTGATAATATACTTTTTTAGTGCAATAGTCACTTTAACAGCCACATTTCAAAATTATATCATTAATTACGTCCAGTTTCCTCTTGTATATGCTGTTACCCTTATTTTAATGTTTGTAATGCTTATTTTGTTTCTATGGATCATTTGGGATTTGCTTACATGGAGATATACACAATACCTAATTACAAATACCAAAGTAATTTCTAAATCTGGAATTTTAAGAAAAAAAAGGTCTTCCATACATTTTGAGAAAATTCAAGATATAATGGTTTCCCAAAGCATATTCGAGCGAATTATAGCAAGTGGTGACATTGAAATCTACAGTGGCCATGATTTCTCAACAATGCGGCTTTATGATGTTCCTAATCCAAATAAAATTGAAAATTTACTAAATCGTGCTATTGAGGGAGATTTTGAGTTTAGAGAGCCACCAAAAAGACGAGAGAAAGATGAAACTGTTGTAAGTAACTACGAAAGGAAATTTAAAAGATAAAAAAATTTTTTTAATTTATTTTTACAGGATTGGTGGGAGATTTGTCTAATATTGGAAGGAGGGAATTAAAAAAAGTAGAAAGACGAGATAATATATTAACAGCTGCGGAAAAATTGTTTTTCGCTAACGGTTATGATAATGTTTCTTTAAATGAAATTGCTAAAGAGGCAGATTTGGGAAGATCTACGGTTTATCTTTATTTTGAAAATAAAGAAGAATTATTCTTTGCTATTGTTCTTAAAGGAACCAAAATTTTACATGAATTGATAATAGAAGAAACTGATAAAGTAGAAACCAGTTTTTCAAAACTTACAGCTTTTAGAAAGGCATATTATATTTTTGCAAAAGAATATCCAGAACATCTTAAAGCATATAATTATTTACTTTCAGGGAGATTTAATTTAGCCAAGATTGAGAATAGAGAAGATAGATTAGATTCTATAGTTGATGGTAAAAATAATCGGGAATTTAAAAAGGAAATAGATGAAATACGAATTTCTAATTCTCCAATAGCTAAATTTACAACCAGTGAATATTTAAATGAAATCCTTTTTTTGCGCCGTGAAATGTTAAATACATTGTGTAAATCTATAGATTTAGGAAAAACAGAGGGTATTATCCGACCAGACGTAAATTCCGTTGAAGCAACAGTTTTACTAACATTAATTGCTAATAGTATTGATAATTTGCCTCCTGATCTTAGAGACTTACTTGAAAGCCAGAAAATTAATCATGAGAAATTTTTAGTCGATGTTGGAGATTTCATTGGGTATATGGTTAGTAATAGGAATAATAAATAATTATTTTTGATTTTATATGCTAAAATCCATATTTTGCTAATTATATGTAATTTATAGCATAATAAATGAATTTGACTTTTTTTATGAATTATTTTACAAAACTTTATATAATTAATGACACCATGTCATTAATGACAACACGTCATAATGTAGGAGTGTTAAATGATGAAAAATAAAGTAAATCGAGAAAGTCCAAGTAAAATGGCTGAAGGAATAGCTATGCAGAGATTTGCAGAATCTTCTAAAAGTGAAAACGAACGTATATGTTATGATCCTTATGCAATTCATTTTATTAGTCCAGAAATAATAGAATTTGGAATGAAATATCCAGAAGAAGCAAAGGCCAAAATAGAAATGACAGAAAAGCTTTTTCCGGGGCTTAGTAGCTCAATAATAGCTAGAGTCAGATATTTTGATGATTTCATCCGAAAATCAATCAATGAAGGTCTGGAACAGTTAGTTATACTTGGGGCGGGTTATGATACACGAACATATAGGATTGATGAATTAAATAACATTAAAGTCTTTGAAGTTGATCATCCTAATACTCAAAGCTTTAAAATCGAAAAAATCAAGGAAATATTCGATTTTACTCATGATAATGTTATTTATGTGTCGATTGATTTTGAAACAGAAACTTTAAGTCAAAAATTATTTGATTATGGTTATGATGGGTCTAAAAAGACTTTATTTATTTTAGAGGGGCTTATTATGTATATTCCACCTGATGTTGTTTCTGAAATTCTTTCATTTATTGTTGAAAATTCTGGTAAAGGAAGTGCAGTTCTTTTTGATTATTATCCTGAATCAGTTGTAGATGGAACTTGTAAACTAGAAGTAGGGATTAATATCCGAAATCATCTTATTCAATTAGGAGAACCCCTTCAATTTGGAATCAAAGAAGATGAAATAGAGAATTTTCTTATACAATTTGGGTTTTTAGAAATTAAAAATATAACCAGTGAAGATTATAAAAAAGCATATTTCCATGGAAAAAATGAAAACAGAGATGTTTGTGAACTTTTGTATTTTGCGCATGCAGTTATTGAAAATTAGAATTTTCAAAAATGATTTTAGTAATTATTTTTTCTTTAAAATTAAATAAGAAAATACAATTACCCAAAGCATGAATGCAAAGATGGTAATCCGCTCAAAAAGACCTCCATAAGCAGAGTTATTTGCTACATTGATTGCTGCAGCTCCTCCTGAAAGTAAAATAATCACAAAGGATAGAAATGAATAAATGGAAAATGATTTCATTTCTTTAACTTTCCAGAAGTTTATTCCAATTAATAGAACTGAAATAAGGGTTAAAAGTGAGGAGATTCCTGCAATTGCAATGTGCATTGTACCCTGGAATGTAACGGCAACGTTTCTTGGATCTTGGGGGAAGAAGAGAAGCAATAGGCCCAGAAAACCAATTATTGCAAGCATACAGGTAGCAGATTTATACTTTTTACTTTTAGCTATTTCATTATCCATAAATGCCCCAATACCAAAAACGAGAATTGAAAAATTGTAAATACCAAACAGGATACTAATTAAAATTAAATTTGGCGCATTTGTTACAGCTAATTCGCTTATTGTATTGTAAAGAAAACTATAATCACTACGGAGCATTCCTCCGATAATTACGGCTAAAATATATATTATGGGCCCAATAAAACCAAAAACAGGATAAAACTTTTTCATAGATTAATTAATATAATTTAATTGTATTATAATTATTGATGAAGAATAACATAGATAAATCAATTTTAAAAACAGGTAATCAGTAGAGGTCAAATATGTTAACAACAGTTGTAGGAAGTTATCCATCTTTACCAAGAGGACCATCATCATTTTCTCAAAAAATTTCAGGTGTTTTGGGGACTTATGATGAATATAAACCAGCAATAGAGCTTGCAGTCCGTGATCAAATTGAAGCAGGGATAGATATAATATCTGATGGCCAGGTAAGGGCAGGAATGGTTGAAATTTTTGCAAAAGCTATTCCGGGTATGGCAGTTGAAGAAAATACTTCTAAAATCACTGGGAAAATCATGCCTGCTTATAGTGAAATATCTGCTGGCGACCTTAAATATGCAATAAATGTTTCAAAGAGCATTTCTAAAGAATTTAACTCTAATGGAAAAAAGAAACTTGAAGAAGGGATTAAAGGAGTAAAGGGGATAATAACGGGTCCCTCTACTTTAGTTTTTTCATCACGCCTTGAAGGATTTTATAATAAAAAAGAAGATGCAATTATTGATTTAGCACATGCTTTAAAGAAAGAAGCGGAATTTTTAGAGGATGCGGGAGCTATTTGTATTCAGATTGATGAACCGTTTATATCTACTGGCGTTGTGGATGTTAAAATTGCTAAAAAGGCAGTGGAAATTATAACTAAAGATTTAAGTGTCCCTAAAGCTTTACATGTCTGCGGTGATGTAGGGAATGTATTTGGTGACATTTTAAAATTTAAAGTTGACGTATTAGATTTTGAATTTGCAGGAATTCCTCAAAACGTTAATTTACTTGAAAATCATGATTTAAATGGTAAAAAAATAGGATTTGGATGTTTAGATACAAAAACTGATAACATTGAAACTAAAGAAGAAGTAGAAGGATTAATTAAAAAAGGAATTGATTTAATAGGTGCTGAAAATATGATTGCAGACCCTGATTGTGGAATGAGAATGAGATCAAGAGATGCAGCATTTTCTAAGCTTAAGTCGATGACACTTGCAGTAAAAAATCTTTGATTTTTTATGCCACAAAAACAAAGCTAGCAAAACTTTCGAAAATTTTCAATTTTCGATGCGTAGAAAATGAGTAACATTTTTCTATAGCTTCGTTTCGCGCTCCAAAATTCTTTGAATTTTGAGAGTTTTTGGTGGCGGTTAAAAGTTTATAATTGTAATTTAAATTAAAAGAGGCGGCATAAATGGCATTTCAACTTGAAGTCGAAGAAATAGCAGATGGCTGGGAAGCACTTGTAAGGAAAATCATGGCAGAAGGAAAGGAAATACG
>JAEYSH010000064.1 GCA_023434825.1 Methanobacteriota archaeon
GATTTACAGGGTCACGTTCGGGAAAACCATCGCGAGAATCGACTACAGTGCCTGAAAATGGTGCATAGGTAGGTTTGCCATAACAGTAACAGTCTTTTAGATGAACTCTGCCCAGAATGTATGCTAAAGGGCTTTTTTTATAAAATTTAATAAAATTCTTTGAAAAATCAACCTGTAAAAAATCAAAGGCGTATCTCTGTGCAAATGAATCAGTACCGTGGCTTGGAATTTTAGTGCCGGGGCTATTTAAAGGCATCCATTCTCCTTTTAAGGGTGGATTTATTGGAATGGGGTTTAAATTATCCATTATATCTCCATTGCAATTATTAATTTATAAGTTAGTGGTAATTTAAAATTATAATTTTGTTATGCTTAAGTTATATTTGTAAAAATTGGTCATTTTAAGTTTTTAAATATTTAAATAAATTAAAAAATAAAGTTTAAGTGAGGTAAAAAGTTTAATTACTTAACTTTAGTTTTGTAATATAGAAAACTTTTTAAGATATAAAAATTAATGTAGGATAAGCCACTGCCGGGGTGGCTCAGTTGGTTAGAGCGCACGGCTCATAGGGTATTTAAGCAGTGCTCTGACTTTTTCCTGGGATACCGTGAGGCCGCGGGTTCGAATCCCGCCCCCGGCACTAAATTCTCACAAAAAAATCCCAAAAAATATTTTTTTTAATTATTTTAAAATATTTCTTAAATGAAATTAGCCTAATTTTTTATCCACATTTAAACTGATTTTAACTTACTACGAAATAAATTTAAATAAATTCTGTTCAAATATAATTTTAGATGAATTTAAAACTTAAATAATTTTTATATGCATTTAATTTTGGTTTGGTGAATTCTATGTTTCATATTGCTGATGAAAAAGAGATTTTAGATGGTAATATCACTGATGTGTACTTTAATCGAACTTTAAGAATTTTAAAAGAAAAAGATATAAATTGTAAGGTTAAAGCTGAGTTTGTGGCTAAAAGTTTACCTGAAGACTGGAATTGGGCAGTTTTAGCAGGTTTAGAAGAAGTTATCCGTCTTTTAGAAAAGTTACCTGTTAAAGTTAGGGCAATGAAAGAAGGTACAGTTTTTTACCCTAATCAACCAGTTCTCGAAATTGAAGGAAATTATCAAGATTTTTGTGTTTATGAAACTGCTATTTTGGGTCTTTTATGTCAGGCCACAGGAATTGCAACTAAATCAACTAGATATAAAAAGCTTGCTGGAGATCTTTTGGTCATGAGTTTCGGGGCAAGGCGAATGCATCCGGCTATAGCTCCAATGATAGAAAGAAGTGCATATATCGGAGGATGTGATGGTGTTTCTGTGATTAAAAGCAGTGAAATTGTAGGTGAAGATCCAATGGGAACTATTCCTCATGCTCTAATTCTATGTGTAGGATCAACTGTTGAGTCTATAAAAGCTTTTGATGAGATAATAGAGCCAGATGTAAACAGAGTTGCACTTATTGATACATTTAACGATGAAAAATTTGAATGTTTAAACGTTGCTGAAGCAATGGGAGAGAAACTTTATGCGGTACGTTTTGATACTCCCTCTTCAAGGCGCGGTGATTTTTACAGCATTTTAAAAGAAGCACGATGGGAACTGGACTTAAGAGGCTATAATCACGTCAAATTCTTTGTAAGCGGCGGAATTCAAGAAGAAGAATTGCCTGAAATTAACCCGTTGGTTGATGGTTATGGAATTGGAACAGCCATAAGTAACGCTCCAGTTGTTGATTTTTCAATGGATATTGTAGAATTAAATGGAGAGCCAATAGCAAAAAGGGGTAAATGTTCTGGGGCTAAAAAGGTACTTAGATGCATTAATTGTCATGAAGACATTATTTTACCACTTGAAACACAAATTGAAGAATGTGAATGCGGTGGAACGTATGAAAACTTAGTTCGTCCATTTATTGAAAATGATGAAATTCTTCAGAACCTTCCAAACCCAAAAGAAATCAGGGAATATGTTCTAAAACAGATTAAACATAGGGAGATTTAGTTTAATCGCATCTCATTTTATAAGTTCTTTATGAACCTTGTATCACTTTTTAAAACTTCAACAGCCTTTAAAGCACTTGTTTCTTTATCTTTTATTTCAAGCATAATATCAAAATCAAAATTTTCAGTTTCCTCTAAGAAAATTCTAAAATGATCCAGATCTATGGAATCAATATGCGTTCCCTTTGTCTTATCTGGCTTTTGAGAGCTATAATCTACAAGAGGCAGACCATCTTTTTTGTGCCATGTTTTTGTAAAGTTTTCAAAGCATTCCTGAAGATCATTTCCATCATTATTGATTTCATGGTGAAAATTATCAAATAAAACAGGCATTTTTGTTTTTTCACTTATTTCAAGGCACTCTGAAAGATTATAACTTTTTTCATCATTTTCAATCACAAGTCTTCTTTTTATATCCTTATCAAGACTTTTATAACGCTCTATAAACCTCTCAATACTCTTTTCTTTTTCTCCATAAACGCCACCAACGTGAACCTGCATTTTGGAAGTATCGTCAAGTTTTAGGAGATCAAAAACTTCAGCATGGTATTTAAGTTCATTTAAACCTCTCTCAAAAATTTCAGGGTCTTTAGTGTTGATAACAACGAATTGTCCGGGATGCATTGAAATTCGTAAATTATTTTTATGGATAAAATTGCTTATTTTCCCGAAATCTTCCTTGAAATATTCTTTCCAGTCAAAATCTATAATTGGATGCGAAGCAAAGGGAATCAGGCGAGAAGTAATTCTAAAAAAGAGCAGATTATTCTCCACATTAAATTTTAACATGGTTAAAAGGCAATCTAAATTATTCTGTGCAGTTTCAATCACTTTTTCATGTGAATATGATTTTAAGCGGAAGGTTTTAGCTCCACTGCATCCTATTGTCCAGTTCAAGGCTGTGTAACCTATTTTCATAGAATTACCAATAAAAAATAAATTGAGGATTATAAGCTCCTCTTTGATTCAATAAGTGCTCTTAATTTCTGCATGTCAACTTTTCTTTCATATAATGGGTTATCATCGTCTCGGTAAACACTTAAAATATCTTCATAAGGTGTCTTGTTAGGATTAATGTATAAAACTCCTAATGGGAATTTATGGAACTCTATTGCCTTTTTAAATGCTTCAACTCTATCATAGGGATCATATGAATCGTCAAGGTAGTACACGTTTTCTTTAAACCATTTGTAAGTGTTTATTTTATTATAAGTCACACATGGCTGGAAAATATCAACAAGGGCAAATCCTTTATGCTTTATTGCTTTTTTAAAGATTTCATTCATGTGTTTTATGTCCCCGGCAAAAGTTCTGGCTACAAATGATGCATCAAGACCAATTGCAATTGCCAATGGGTTAAATGGTTCTAAAGACACGCCTTCAACCTGTAATTGTGTTTTGAACTCTCTTTGAGTTGTAGGGGATGCTTGACCTTTGGTTAACCCATAAACCATGTTATTATGCACTATGGTGGTTATATCTGGATTTCGGCGGATTGTGTGCATGAAATGGTTTCCTCCTTCTCCATACATGTCACAGTCACCGCTTGTAACTATTACAGTGAGCTTTCTGTTTGCAGTCTTAATTGCGGTTGCAGGGGATAATGCCCGCCCATGAAGACTGTTATATGTGTTTGATTTAAGATAATGGGGAAGTTTTGCAGCTTGACCTATGCCTGAAGCTAAAACAAGCTCTTTTTGATCAATTTTGAGCTCTGCAAGTGAAGTTTTTAAGGTTTTTAATATTGGAAAGTCTCCACAGCCAGGGCACCATGCGACATCTGCGCCTTCAACATCAAAAGTTTTTGGATCCATTATAACGCCTCCAAAAGGTTTTTTAAGTGTTGCATAACCTCTTCAACAGAAAAAGGCATTCCATTATATTTTAAAGCTTTTTCATGAATTTCAAATCCAGTTTCTTGTTTTATCAGGTTTCCAAATTGTGAAGTAGCATTGTTTTCAAAGATAATTGTCTTTTGAGCTTTCTCAAGATAATTTTTAACACTTTCATGTATTGGATAAATCTGTTTGAAATGTAAGAAGGCTATATCGTCTCTTTCAAACTCATCTAATGCTTCTTTTATTGCCCCATATGTTGAGCCCCATCCTATGGCCAGAATTTTATAATCTTCATTTCCAACAAGTTCTGGTTCAATTACATCTTTTTGTATTCCCTCAAGTTTTTTAAGCCGTTTTTCTACCATTTTATCCCTTATATGAAGATCTTCAGTTATATGGCCTTCTTCATCATGTTCATCTGAATCAACAACTACAAGCCCATCTCCATATCCTGGAATTCCTCTTGGAGATATTCCATCTTCGGTTATTTCATATCTTTTATACCCAGAATCAGTTTTAACAATATATTTTTCAAATTTTACCTCATCTAAGTTTAGATCAGGTAAATTGTAATAAATATCTGCAAAATACTGGTCAGAAAGTATAAAAACAGGTATTTGATATTTATCTGCCAGATTAAAAGCGTGATGTGCTAAATAAAATGCGTCTTCAAATTTTCCAGGCGTAAATATTGCCTTTGGAGTCTCACCGGGAGATGAATATAAAGCAAGGTTTAAATCCTCCTGAGCAGTCCTTGTAGGCAGTCCAACTGCAGGACCCGGACGTTGCGCTAAATATATAACTATTGGGGTTTCTATCATCCCTGATAATCCCACAGCTTCGCTCATGAGTGCAAATCCACTTCCTGAAGTTGCTACAATTGATCTTGCACCAGTATAAGCTGCTCCTAAGCCCATATTTATTGCAGCTATCTCATCTTCGGCCTGTTCAAAAACCATTCCAAATTCTAATGAATTTCCCGCAATGAAGTTTTGAAGAGGTGTTGAAGGAGTCATGGGGTATGAAGACATAAATTTGCATCCGCCGGCAATACAGCCCATACCGACAACGTCTGTACCATTTAAAAGAAGCTCATCTCTTATTTTAGGGTCCTTTTTAATCTTTATGTTGAATTTTCCAGATTCTATAAGTTCTTCTCCGACTTTATAGCCTTTTTCACCAGCTTTGAGGTCTTTTTGGAGAATTTCTTCACCTTTTCTTTTAAACATATGAGTAATGCATTCATCGAATATTTCTTTATCAACATTTAAAACTCGACAAAGGGCTCCTGCAGCAATTATATTGGCAAATATTGGCCCTCCAATCTCTGCAGCCATTTTTAAAAATGGAATTTTTATAACATCTCGCTGTTCTACCTCAGCAAGTGTTTTTTCATCCCCCATTATAAGCGTATTTTCGGATATTCGCTCATCAAGGTGATCTATGGCCCCTTTACTGATTGCAATCAATATGTCGATTCTATCAACATATGCAGTTACTCTATTTGATGAAATCCTTATTTCAGTGGAATTTTCTCCACCTCTTATCCTTGACATATACTCTTTTGAAGAAAATACATTGTATCCCCCAAGTTTAACTGCTTGAATCAGTATTTCTTCAACAGTTTGAATCCCCTGCCCTGCTTCGCCACACAGGACTATAGAAACATCTTTTCCAGATAAAAGCTCAGACACCATGATTATCACCCTTAAATAGTAAAAATATTCCAATTTATCATATGTTTATATTGGTGCAATTTTACTTAAATTTTGGGATTCTGGCGTATTTTTGAATATTGGATTTCAAAACCTAAAAATAAACACTTTAAAATAGAATTAGAATTTTTTATGGTCTAAAAATAAAGAAAAAAAATAAAAATTTAACATAAATTCTCTCTGGCCCATTGTGCCCCAGCTTCAAGTATTTCAAGATTTACAGGAATCAATTTAGGCTTTTTAGAGAAAGTATGTTCAATAGCCTGTTTAAACATGTCTTCAGAAAGTCCTGAACGTCCAAGAGCCATTAAAACACCAAGTAAAACAGTGTTACCTGCTCGCTTAACACCATGTTCTTTAGCAATCTTAAATGCAGGAACTGAAACTGCTTTTATTCCTTCTGGAGCTTCAAATTCTCCAATTGCAGAATCATAGAGAATTAAACCGCCTTCTTTTACTTCTCCCTTGAATTCTTCCAATGATGGTCGGTTAAGGGATACTAAAGTATCAACTTCATGGACTGCTGGAGAACCAATGACGCTTCCAGAGATAACTACAACACAGTTTGATGCTCCACCTCTCTGTTCTGGGCCGTAGGATGGATAATATGAAACATGACGTCTTCCTTTCATTCCTGCCTCTGCTAGAGTAATTCCCATACTTAATACGCCTTGACCTCCAAATCCTGTAATTTTTATACTCTTTTCTTTGTATTCAGGGTCATCTACAGCATCTTCACTGCTTTTAATGCTTACATCGAATATTTTATCAAGGGATTCTTTTGAAAAGTCACTTTTACCTCTTTCAAGTGGCTCAACATCTTTTAGTCTATCTCTAAATCGTTTAAGTGGAAATTCTTTTTCCATTTCTTCGTTGATAAATTTTTCAGCACCTATTGCGTCCTGTCTAAGGTTTGTTGGACATGGTGACAAAACTTCGACAAATGCATATCCTTTACCCTCTTTTTGAACTTTAAGAGCTTTTTTAACAGCTATTTTTGCTTTCCTAATATGTTTGACATCTGAAAGTGAAACTCGCTCTATATAAACTGGAGCATTCAGGTTATCAATTAATTCACACATGTGTAATGGATAGCCGGCAAATCTAGGGTCTCTTCCTTCTGGACAAGTTACAGTTACTTCTCCAATTAATGTTGTTGGTGCCATTTGCCCACCAGTCATTCCATAAACTGTATTGTTTATGAAAAATACTGCCATTTTTTCGCCACGGTTTGCAGCTTGAATGGTTTCATTAAGTCCAATAGAAGCTAAATCACCGTCCCCTTGATAAAGCATAACTATAGCATCATCTTCTGCCCTTGATAATCCAGTTCCAACTGCTGGCGCTCTTCCATGAGCTACCTGAACGTTTCCACAGTCAAAGTAGTAATATGCAAATACTGCACATCCAACGGGACTTGTCATAACAGCTCTTTCCTGTATTCCAAGTTCGTCTATTGCTTCTCCTATGAGTTTATGTAATATGCCATGTCCACAGCCGGGACAGTAGTGTGTTGCTGTGGGGGAGCTTCCGCCTTTCCTTGGATATTCATCATATAATGATTTAGGTTTCCCAATGATTTTTTCATCCATGCTATTTGCCCCTCAAAAATTTATTTTTGGGGTTCAGGAAATTCAAAGAATTTCCTTCAACCCCGCCAATTTCTCTAATTTTAGTCATTAAGTCTTCAAGTTCAATAATATTCCCACCCATTCTGTTTACAAGTTCTACATTCTTGCATCCAATGGCCATTTTAATATCTTCTCTCATCTGACCGTTACTCATTTCAACAGATATGAATTTAGGGTTATTTTCATCAGCAATCTTTTTCAATTCTTTATCTGGGAAGGGGAATAATGTTTTAGGTCTAAATAATCCCACTTTAATTCCTTCTTTTCTAGCAACTTCTACAGCAGATCTTGCTATTCTACTGCTTATTCCATAGGAAACAAGAACAATTTCTGCATCTTCTATCATGTATTCTTCATAATTGACTTCAGATTCCTTAATTTTTTCATATTTTTCCTGTAATTTGAAGTTAAACTCTTCCAGTAAATCGAAATCAAGGAAAATTGATGTAACCAGATTTCCCATTGTTTCTTTATTTCCACAGACTGCCCATGAGTTATCAATTTCTGGATTTACAGCTTTTTCAGGGAACTTTAATGGTTCTACCATTTGCCCTAAAACCGCATCTGCAATAATTATAACTGGATTTCTCCATTTTTCTGCAAGTTCAAATGCCAGAATAGTAAAATCACACATTTCTTGAACGGAATTTGGTGCTAAAACTATATTTTTATAGTTTCCGTGGCCTCCTCCTTTAACAAGCTGATTGTAGTCACCTTGCTCAGGGCCGATGTTTCCTAATCCCGGGCCTGCTCTTTGAACGTCTACTATAACACAAGGTAGCTCTGCACCTGCTAAAAATGATATACCTTCCTGTTTAAGGCTCATTCCGGGGCCTGATGAAGCGGTCATCACCCTATGTCCTGCTGCCGCTCCTCCATAAACCATGTTTATAGCTGCTTCCTCTGATTCTGCTTGAACAAATTTCCTCCCTACCATTGGGAAGTATTTTGAGGCTTCATGAAGGATTTCACTTGCAGGGGTAATTGGATAACCAAAATAACTGTCACAGCCTGCATACATGGCTCCTATTATAACTGCTGTGTTTCCTCTTATTAGTTGAGTTGCCATGTTAGTCCTCCTCTTTTTTAGATTTCTTTGGAATGTGAACTTCAACGGCTAAAGGTTCGGGACAGGTATAATAACAATCACCACATCCTGAGCATCCTTCGCCTTCAAATACTGCATAATGATAACCTCTTTCATTAACATCATCACTCATCTTTAGAACACCTTTTTTACATGCAATTATACACCTTTCGCATGCTTTACATTCTAAAGTGTTGATGACGGGGTAAGGTTCTCTTTTATCTGACTCTTTCATAATTTATCCTTCTAATATTAATTATTTCAAAACAAAAAAATTTAATAGGATTTTAAATCCTTTTTCAGTAATTTAGTTATTTTTATTCTTGATCTTGAGTTCGTATTTCTACTCTCCTTATTTTTCCGCTTATTGTTTTTGGAAGTTCATCCACAAATTCAATTACGCGGGGATATTTATAAGGTGCTGTTACACTTTTAACGTGATTTTGAATCTCTTTTACTAATTCTTCTGATGCTTCATAATCATTTGTAAGTACAATTGTAGCTTTAACGACTTGTCCTCTTACAGGGTCAGGGAATGCGGTTATAGCACATTCTAAAACTGATGGATGGGATATAACTGCACTTTCTACTTCAAATGGACCAATTCGATATCCAGAACTTTTAATCATATCGTCAGTCCTTCCAACAAACCAGATGTATCCATCTTCGTCCATCCATGCGGTATCGCCAGTATGGTAGCATTTATCATGCCATACTTCTTTGGTTTTCTTAGGATTGAGGTAATATCCTCCAAATAATCCTAATGGTTTATCTTCGACAGTTTTAATGACTATTTCTCCCTCTTCTCCAATATCTGATGGTTTATTTTCTTTATCTACAATGTGAATATCGTAAATTGGTGCAGGTTTTCCCATTGAACCCGGTCTTGGTTCAATCCACGGAAAATTAGCTACAGACACAACTGTTTCTGTCTGTCCGAAACCTTCTCTTATTTCTAAACCAGTAAATTCTTTGAATTTAGTGTAAACTTCTGGATTTAAAGGTTCACCAGCAGTTACTGCGTATTCTAGGGTTGAAAAATCATATTTGGAAAGATCTTCTTTAATTAAAAACCTGTAAATTGTTGGCGGGGCGCAGTAAGTAGTAACGCCATTTTTGGATGCATATTTAAGCATATTTCCAGCATCAAACCGTTCATAATCATAAACAAATACGGCACTTCCTGCTATCCACTGCCCATAAATTTGACCCCAGACTGATTTTGCCCATCCAGTATCAGCTACCGTGTAATGAAGTCCATCTTCTATTACATTCTGCCAGTATTTTGCAGTTATTATATGTGCTAAAGGATAAGTAAAATCATGTTGAATCATTTTTGGAAGTCCAGTAGTTCCTGATGAAAAATATACGAGGGAAATATCATCAGTTGATGTATTTGAATCTCCTGAAGGGCGTCCAAAATCAAGTGAGGCTTTTTCAATCTCTTTCCTGAAATTAAGCCATCCTTCTCTATCATCATCTCCAACTATGGCTTTTATGAGTTCATAGTCTCCTAATTCTTCATCTGCTTCATCAAAATACTCAGGTACGCCATCTTCAGCAATACATACTACCATTTTAATTTTCGCTTGCTCTACTCGGTATACAATATCTTCAGATCTAAGCATATGTGTAGCTGGAATTGCTATAGCTCCTATTTTATGGAGGCCTAAAAGACAGAACCAGAATTCATAACGTGCTTTAAGTGTAAGCATTACTGTATCGCCTTTTTTAACACCGCATTTGGTGAAAAAATTTGCAGCTTTATCACTGTAATATTTCATGTCTGCAAATGTGAATACATTTTCATTATCGTAATCATCGCACCATACAAGTGCTATTTTATCTGGAATATTAGTTGCGTATTCATCAACAACATCATAAGCAAAGTTGAAATCTTGGGGAACGTTTATTTTGAAATTTTCTTTAAAATCTTCATATGATTCGAATTCAACCCTTGAAAGAAATTTAGTTAATAGTGAAGACATTTTAATTACTCCTTGGTCATTACATAATTATTGCTAGAAATTTAGCTTTTTTATTGTTTAAAGCTTCCATTGCGTGCTCTTGGGAAGAATCAAAGAATATTGAATCTCCTTCATTTAGAATAACTTCATTGTTATGGATATAATATTTTAAAGAACCTTCAAGAACATAGTTAAATTCCTGCCCCGGGTGTGAATTTTTTGAAGGTTTTGCTTCATCATCTTTTGGTTCGACTGTAACGATGAAAGGTTCAGCTTTTTTATGAATGAATTTTTCAGCGAGGTTCTCGTATTTGTACTGTTTCCGTCTTTCTACTGCAATTCCTTTATCTTTTCTAGTAACAGTAAAAAAGTGCATTCTTGTCTCTTCACCAGTAAGTAAAAGACCCATATCTACTCCGAATTTTTGAGCTATTTCATACAGAATACTTGCTGGAATATCTGAAATTCCATCTTCATACTCTTTATAGGTTTCAGTGTCGATTTTTAGATATTCAGCCATTTCATCAATGCTTATATCTGATAAGTCCCTTAATTCAAAGATACGTGACCCAATTTCTTTCATCTTTTCTTTCATGATACCACTCTTTAAAATTGAAGCATAAATCATTAACTGTTATAATATTCAGTTTTCTATAATTATAATTAAATTCCAAGATAAAAAATCTATTATGGTATTATTCATAATAGATTAAAAAGTATATATAATGATTATTAATGATAATTCTAATTACATAAAACTAATATAAAAAGTTTATTAGATATAAAAAAACACTTTAAATTATATTTTTAACCAATCTTCTAAAAGAAAATATTAAATTTCAATCATTCCATTAACTTGGAAATAAAAAAAATAAAACATTAAATGCTCTAAGCCGAAAAACGAGTATAAACCATTAAAAGAATTGCAAAAATCAAATAGTCAACAATCATAATATAATATTATATTTAATATCATATTTTAATGTTATAAAAACCCTATAAACATTAATTATTACTAACTAGTTTCTATTGTACATCTTAGGAAAAATAAACCTTAAATAATTGATATATTGTTTATCATCAATAGCCCTTACTGGAGCTCCATCATCAATTTTCAAAGGAAGACCAATGAAGATGTATTCACCAGGATCTACATCTTTAAACAGAGCCCTTCAAACACTGTGAGATTATCAAGCAGTATATCATGTATACCCTCATTTTTATTAAATTTTTCAACTCTTAAATAGTATGCTCCAAGAGATTAATCTTATTTTCTGCTAAATATTCTGCTACATCCAGTTTTACATGTGCAAAATCTGTTCTAAATGTTTTATATTGCTTTTCTGTTTCTTTATTCTTCTTTAGCTTCTTTTATTAGCTGTGTTGGGGCCATATGGCAGAATATGCAATATTTTTCTATAGTAATTGTGTACCTGATCTTGGTTTGAGGTTTTAATATTTCACTGCGATTTGTTAGATATTTGTTTTTCTAGTTCTGGGTGTTTTTCTTTGAGTTTGGTCATTGGTCTTTTGGGCATTTCGACACATTCTAATTTTCTGCAAATAGTTACTTCTTTTTTTTTTGCTGTAGTTTGCTTATCTACGAATTAATAAGAATGTTTTTGTAGTACGTCGAAAATGCTATATCTTTACACAATAATTTATCATGATTATTAATGGTAATTTATGATTTACTGATATTTATAACTAATTATTATATTAAATAAAATGAATATTTGTGATATTTTCTATTTCTAAAAAAAATAAAAAGGGGATTTTTTTTTATTAGTGACATTTTAGAAAGGCAATGATGAGTATATGCCTTTAAATGTGTATGTCTCTGTATTCCAGTTATTTATAACGCCAAAAGTATTTCTGGAACTTGTAGCATCTGCATCGTACCATTGGCCGTTTACATAAACTTGGGCCCATACGTGTCCGTATCTACCGCTGCTAAATGTACATTCTCCATGCACATATCTTGAGGGTATGCCTGCAGCTCTTAAAAGAGCGATTAGCAAGTGTGATGTGTCAACACAATTTCCTGATCCATTTTTAAGAGTACTTACTGCTCCGTATTTGGTATTATAATAGAAGGTATATCCTATTTTATCCCTTACCCAGTTGAAGATTTTAGTAGATTCAGCCAATCCATTGCCGCCTTGAGCTAGTGACCATGCTAATGCATTGATACTGGTATCGCCTACCTGACAATTTGTAGTTGATTGTAAGTACTGTGTTAAATCATCGGGTATCTCTGTAGTTTGACCAGTAACAACAGACCATGATTTCATTGATACAGAATCGGGCATTTTTCCGTTGTTTGTGTAGTAATCAATGATTTTACTGTACATGTAAACTAGATTCTGGTATCCTAGGTAGGTCCCGAGACTTGTTTGGTAGTCATAATCGGGTGTTTTACCAGTGGAATCCATATAACTTTTCACATCATTAGCAATAGTCAAATACTCAGTTTTAGGAATATTTCCTGATTTAATAGTGTCTTTTGGATTTGTAGGACTACTGTAATTTTTTAAGATGATTGAATCAGTGTTTCCAATAGTTAGTTGTAATGTAGCGCTGCTTAGTAACTCTAAAAACTGAGGCATGCTTACTTGAATACTGCCGATAGTTACGTAATTTGGAAGTGTTTCATTTGTTTCTACAAAGTTCTTTACCCTGCTTGCAGCGTCTTTTATTTGGTCCATAGTGAACGTTGCAATGGTTGGACTTGAAACAAATTTCCATGAGTTCATACTCACAGAATCAGGCAACTTGCTATTTACTTTATGATAATTTAAAATCTTACTGTACATGTAAACTAGATTCTGGTATCCTAGGTAGGTCCCGAGACTTGTTTGGTAGTCATAATCGGGTGTTTTACCAGTGGAATCCATATAACTTTTTACGTCATTAGCAATACCCAAATATTCATCCATAGGAATATTTCCATATATAATATTGTCAATTATATTGGTTGGGTTGCTAAAACTTTTTAAAGGAATTGGATTATTATTTCCAGATTTTAATTGCAATGAAGCTGTAGTTAATAGTTCTAAAAGCTGTGCCATGTTGATCGTGGTTCCGTTAATAATTACATTATCCGGTAACTTATTGTTTGATTCTATATATGCTTTTACTCGTGCTGCGGCATCTGTAATCTGGTTTATTG
>JAEYSH010000070.1 GCA_023434825.1 Methanobacteriota archaeon
GATTTACAGGAATCAGATGTGGTATTTGGAGGAATGAAAAAACTCAGACAGGCAATTTTAGATGCCAATAAAGAATTTCCATTTGTAAACGCGATTTATTTATATGCAACATGTACTACTGGTCTAATCGGGGACGATATGGATGCTGTGGCTAAAGAAATGCAGGAAGAATTAGGTAAACCGGTTATAGCATTTAATGCACCGGGTTTTGCCGGACCAACACAATCCAAAGGGCACACTATTGGAAATAACGTGCTTTTTGAACAGTTGGTTGGTACAACTGAGCCTCCTGCAACCACTCCTTACGATATAAACCTTATTGGTGAATACAATATTGATGGGGACCTCTGGTTACTTAAAGAATACTTCAAAGAAATTGGAATAAATGTTTTAAGTACATTTACTGGAGATTGCTGTCATGATGAGATTGGATGGATGCACAGAGCTAAATTAAGTGTAGTTAGATGTCAAAGGTCTTCTACATACATAGCTAAGCTTATTGAAGAACAATATGGTATTCCTTACATTAAAACAGACTTTTTCAGTACTCAGTACTGTGCTGAAAATTTAAGAACAGTAGCTAAGTTCTTCGGCCTTGAAGATAAGGCAGAAGAAGTGATAGCCAATAGAATGGCTAAAGTAGGGCCAGAACTTGAATTCCTCAAAGAAAAATTAACTGGAAAGAAAGTATTCATATTTTCAGGCGGTCCAAAGAGTTACCACATATCAATACCTATTCAAAATGAGTTAGGAATGGAAACAACTGGTGTTTCATCTATGTTTGAACACGAAGACGGTTTCCAGAAAATGAAAGATAGGGTAAAGGAGGGAGCACTGGTTATAGATGATCCTAACACCTTAGAATTGGAGGAACTTGTAGAAGACTACGATATAGATCTAATACTTTGTGGTGTAAAAGAGAAATATTTGGTTCATAAATTGGGAATACCTGCCATATTAGTTCATTCATATGAAAATGGGCCTTATATTGGGTTTGAAGGGTTCTTAAACCTTGCAAGGGATATGTATTCTGCCATATATAATCCTGTTTGGAATTTACTGGAATTCCAGGAAACTGAAGAGCCGGATACTCCAGAAATTGAAGCGGAAGTGGAAAAATGAGTGTAAACATTATAGAAAAGGAAAGACATGCTATAATAAATCCTTTAAAAACTTGCCAGCCTTTGGGGGCAATGTGGGCAGTTACTGGAATTAGCAGGGCAGTTCCTTTAGTTCACGGTTCACAAGGATGTTCTTCATTCGTTAGATATAACCTCTCACGTCATTTCAGAGAACCTTCAGAAATTGCAGTAACATCACTTCACGAGGATGCTGCAGTTTTTGGTGGAAGAAGAAATTTAATTGAAGGGCTTCAAAATGTTGCGGAAAGACTTAATCCTGATTTAATTGGGGTAATCACCACATGTTCGAGTGAAATTATCGGTGATGACATAATAGGATTTATAAAAACTGCAAAAGGTGAATTAAAAGAGAAAATGGGAGAAGAAAAAGCGGAGAAAATAAAAATCGTTCCCATTAGTACTCCAAGTTTCGTAGAAACTCATCTTAAAGGTTATGACAATGCAATAAAAGCTCTGGCTGATCACGTTGCAGAACCATCAGAAAAGACTGAAAAAATAAATATTATTCCTGGAATGGTAAATCCTGGAGATATTAGGGAAATAAAACATATTTTGGGAATGATGGATTTAGAAGGGATTATCCTAGCTGATATTTCAGATCCATTTGATTCTCCATTAAGGCCGTCTGGAACAGAATACAAGCCTTATTACCCAAAAGGAGGAACAAAAGTAGATGAAATTGTAGATTCTGCAAACAGTTTAGGTACAATATCACTTACAAAATATGCTGGATCAGGTGCGATTTCTTTGGAGAAAAAATACAACGTTCCTGCAGAATTAGGCCCAATTCCTATAGGTGTTCAAAATACAGATCAATTCTTGAGGAATTTGAAGAAATTAACTGGTCAGGATGTTCCAGATTCCTTACTTGATGAAAGGGGATTGTTAATAGATTCAATGGCAGATATTGCATCCAGATATTTACACGGCAGAACTGTTGCTATATTTGGAGACCCTGAAATTACATCTGGAATTGCCCGGTTTGTTGGAGAATTAGGTATGGATCCTCAACTCGTCCTTACTGGAGCTAAAAGCCAGGAATTCGTTAAAGATATTGAAAAAGTTGCTAAAGAAACTGGCGCTGATATCGATACTATGGCGGATAATGATCTAAGGGCCCTTGAAGTGTACATTAAAGAAAATCCTGTTGATCTAATAATTGGAAGTTCTGATGCAAGGTTAATGGCTAAGGAAAATGATATTCCACTTGTAAGAGTAGGATATCCAGTATATGATCGTGTAGGATACCATAGAAAACCTATTGTAGGTTACAATGGAGGTATTCATCTAATTGATCTGATTACTAACACAATACTTGAAAAGTACTATGAACCTACTCACTGGAAACTACAGCAATAAAATCAGGAATAAAGGTAAAAAAAATAAGAAGTTAAATGGAAGATTTGATTAATTGAGGTATTTATAATGGAGCCTGTTATTGAAACGTTTGAATCGCGTAAAAAACACATGTGCGTAAAAGGGGATGGAATATCCATCCCTGAATGTGATAAAGCAAGCCTTCCTGGTGTTGTAACCCAGAGAACATGTGTTTATGGTGGAGCAAGAATTGTACTTATGCCCATCACAGATTCAATTCATCTGGTGCACGGCCCAATAGGCTGCGCATCCTGCACATGGGATATTAGGGGAAGTAAATCATCCAGAGACGATCTTTACAAAAAAGGTTGTTCTACTGATTTACAGGAAAAAGATATAATTTTTGGAGGCGAAAAAAAGCTCTATGAAACTGTTTTAGAGCTTAAAAGGATATACAATCCTGGTGCAATATTTGTTTATGCTACATGTGTAGCGGGTGTAATAGGCGACGATATAAAAGCAGTCTGTAAAAAAGCACAGGAAGTAACTGGATGTAGAGTTATACCTGTTCAATCAGAAGGTTTTCAAGACCATAATAAGACAAAAGGCCACTGGATTGGTGGAGATGCTTTATTAAATTACGTTATCGGGACAAGAGAGCCTGAAGAAATCACAAAATATGATATTAACATCGTAGGTGAATTTAATGTTGCCGGAGATCTCTGGGGTATTAAGCCCCTTTTAGAAGAAATGGGCGTAAATATATTGTGTACAATGACTGGAGATTCTCATGTTGAAGAAATAGCCCAAGCTCACCGCGCTAAACTTAATATAGTTCAATGTCAGAAGTCATCAAATTACATAGCAGATAAAATGGAGAAAAAATATGGAATTCCTTCCATAAAAGTTAATTTCTTTGGAATAGAACAAACTGTAAATTCTCTAAGAGATATTGCTGACTTCTTCGGCGATGAAGAGATGATTGAAAGAACAGAAAGGATTATTGAAAGAGGAATCGAAGAAGTTGAAGATAAAATAGCAGAATATAAAGCAAGGCTAACTGGAAAAACAGTAGCTTTGTATGTTGGCGGTAATAAAGCATGGTCACTGGTTCGTGCTTTTGAAGAACTTGGAATGGATGTAATGATGTCTGGAACAAAAAACGGAATAAGAGAAGATTATGAAATGATTAAAGAAGCAGTCCGTGAAGGTACTATAATTGTAGATGATGCCAATTCAACTGAATTAGCGCGATTACTTAAAAAATACAGGCCAAATCTACTGATTTCTGGAGCTAAAGAGAAATATATTTCATTAAAACTTGGTATTCCATTCTGTGATTTTAACCATGACCGTATATCTGCATTTGCAGGATTTAAAGGATTTGTTAGCTTTGCAAAAGAAGTTGACACTGCAGTTTCAAGTCCAGTATTTAATTTGACCTCTACAAGTTTGAGGAGTGACTAAAATGGAAGAAAATAAAAAATTTTCTGTTGTTAATCCGTCAAAAATGTGCCAGCCCATGGGAGCTCTTCAGGCCCTCATGGGAATTAAAAATGCCATGCCCCTTGTCCATGGCTCCCAGGGCTGCAGCACATACATGAGATTTCAGCTTACAAGACATTTTAAAGAGCCGATTGATGTTGCTTCAACTTCTATGAATGAAAAAACCGTAATTTACGGTGGAGATTTCAATTTACTAAAAGCGCTCAAAAATATCACCGAAAAGCAATCTCCTGAATTAATTGCAGTCACATCAAGCTGCCTTACTGAAACTATTGGGGATGACATGGTAGGAATAATAAAAAGGTTCGAAGAAACCAATGTAGGAAAAGAACTTCCAGAAATAGTCCCAATTTCAACCCCAAGTTATAACGGTTCCCACATAGAAGGGTATGATAAAGCTATATATTCCCTCGTAGAGCATTTAGCATATCCTTCTAATTCTAATAACAAAATTAACATTATCACTGGCCACTTATCCCCTTATGATGTTAGGGAAGTTAAAAATATTCTAAATGAAATTGGATGCGAGAGTATAATCTTAACTGATACATCTGAAAACCTTGATGCTCCATTAAATGAAGAATCGCTTGGATTATACACTGAAGGTACAACTATTGATGAAATCAGAGATACAGCAAATTCAAGAGGAACAATTGCGCTTTCAAAACATGCAGATTCTGCAGGTAAATATTTAGAGAAGAAATCTGGAGTTGAATGTGTATCTGGTCCGCTTCCAGCAGGGCTAGAAAATACAGATAGCTTCATAAAGTCCGTTTGTTGGATTATGGACATGGAAATTCCAGAATCCTTAGAAAGGGATCGTGGAAGGCTAATGGATGCAATGGTAGATGCTCATTCATATAATTATAATAGAAAAGTCGCAATATTTGGAGATCCTGATTTTGTGTCTTCATTGACCCGATTTACAGCTGAAATGGGTATGATTCCAACAGTGTTATGTACTGGAGCAAAAAGTAACCGTTTCAGTGAAGATATAGAAGTTATATCTAAAGAAAAAGGATTTAATCCCGTTGTTTTACCTGGCGGTGACCTTTATGATATGCACAGGGAAATTAAAAAAGTCGGTGCTGATATCTTAATAGGAAACTCATACGGTGCAAGCGTTGCAAAAGAAGAACATATTCCTCTATTTAGGGCAGGTTTCCCTATATTTGATAGAGTGGGAGCTCAAAGAATAACCACATTAGGATATAATGGAGGAATAAATTTCGTCGATAGATTAACAAACACAATACTTGATTATTATTACGATGAAGCAGGTTATGAGATACCTGAAGAAGAATTAGATGAAATAGTAATTGAAGATCATCATTATGCAGAAGAGGAGATATAAATGAAAATAGCAGTAGCTTCTACCAATGGAAAGAGCATAGATTTACATTTTGGAGATGCAAACCGTTTTTTAATTTATGAAATAACTGATGGTGAAGGTACATTTCAGGAAATTAGAGAAAAGACGGATATGCCTATAAATAATCATTCTGAAAGATGGGTTGCATCTATTGATATAATTGAAGACTGTAAAGCAGTTCTTTGTAGTAAAATTGGTAAAGAACCAACTATAGAACTTAGAAAATTAGGAATAAAACCAATACAGCTTGACTGTGAGGTTAAAGATGCAATTCAAGAATGTTCAAAACATTTACTGGACTAGCCGGGCTGAAGAAAAATACTGTTTATCTGTAAATATTCGGATAAATCACAGTAAGTGTAAAGGTGCTGAATGCGGTATATGTGCATACATATGCCCTACCAATGTTTTTAGCCTTGAAGGAAATCAAATATCAGTTAAATCGCCAGAATATTGTAAATTATGCTGTAAATGTTTAGAAATATGTCCAAACACGGCAATTTGCATAGAAAAATAAAAAATGAGTTTATCACCAAATTATTAACAACAAAATGGAGATTAAAATGGTAAAAATAAGTATTGATTCAAGTAAATGTGATGGAGCAGACTGTGGCGAATGTGCAGATGTTTGCTCTATGGAAGTTCTTGTTCTTGAGGGAAATGAAATAGTAGTAAAATGTCAGGAAGAATGTAGTTTATGCGAGGTTTGTCTTGATGTTTGCCCTCGTGATGCTATTAGCTTAGAAAATTAATTTTTTTTAATTTATTTTAAATACATTTTTATTTTTTAATTATAAATTCATAGATATGGAGGTATTTTTTGGAAGAATTCATAACTGCCTGTACCAGAGATTGCCCTGGAGCATGCAGCATCATAGCAAGTGTGGATAATGATAAAGTAATCAAATTGCGTGGAAATCCTGATCATGACGTTACTGCAGGATTTTTATGTAAAAATACTGCAGGATATCTTAATAATTATTTTTACAGCTCTAAAAGAATTCTTCATCCATTATTAAAGGAAAATGGAAAATGGAAAAGAATAACCTGGGATGACGCACTGGACATTGCGGCATCAAAAATTAAAGATGTAATTAAAGAACACGGAAGCGAAGCAATTCTTTACTATCAAGGTTTTGGCGCGCGAACAGCTCTTCAAGCAATGAATAATAGATTTTTTAATCTCATAGGTGGAGTAACAACAACTTATGGTACAGTTTGCGGCGGAATTGGGCATACTGCTATGGAAATGGATTTTGGAGAGAAAATATCCCACGATCCGCTTGATCATATGAACAGTAATTTGATAATAATCTGGGGAAGGAACCCGGCAGTAACTGACGTTCATCTGTGGCGTATTTTAAGAAAGGCAAAAAGAAATGGAACAAAATTAGTAGTAATTGATCCAGTAAAAACAAAAACTGCAAACCATGCAGATATTTTTATCCAACCAACTCCAGGATCTGATTCTTATCTTGCAATGGCAATTTCAAAGATTATTATAGAAAATGGTTGGTTGGATATGGAATTCATCCAGAAATATACTGAAAATTTTGAAGATTACAAAAGCATAATTGACACTTATTCACTGGAATTCCTTTCAAGTAAATGTGGTATTAGTCTACAACAACTAAATGAAATTGCAGCTATGTATGCAAATAATAAACCATCAAGTATTATCACCGGCTGGGGACTTCATAGATACATACGGGGACATCTTGCTTTCCGAATGATTGATGCACTTGCTGCAATAACTCGAAATATTGGTATTTCTGGAGGAGGAGTAAGTCAGGGATTTGAAGAATTCGAATATTTTGACTTTTCTATCCAGATAAATGAACTTGGAAAAAATTCACGAGAGATTTCCATGCCAGAAATAGGTGATGAAATTTTAAATTCCGACAATCCTCCCATTAAACTCATCTTTTTAGCTTCTGCAAATCCAGTTAGCTTAAACCCTAATTCTTTAAAGGTTAAAGAAGGTTTTGAAAGTGCAGATTTTGTCATAATGATAGATCATTTCTTAAATGACACTTCAGATATTGCAGACCTTTTTTTACCGGCCACTACTTATTTAGAAGAAGAAGATTTAATTGGAAGTTACGGTCACAGCTGGATTGCACCAATAAATCAGGTAATATCTCCACAAGGGGAAGCTAAATCAGAATTTGAGATTTTTAAGCTTCTTGCAGAGAGACTTGGATTTGGTGATAAGATGTCTGGAAGTCCTGAAAAATGGCTTGAAAAAATTGCTTCTCCAATCTTAAATCAGGGAATCAGTTTTGAAGATTTGCAGAAAGCACCCCAAAAAATGGTTAATTCAAATAAAGTACCATTTAGCGATAGAAAATTTAAAACAAAATCAGGACGCTTTGAATTTATTAAGGAATTTGATCCAGAAGATAAATCTAAAAATGATTATCCATTAAAACTATTATCCACTATGACAGAAGACTTTATAGGTGCTGTTATTCCAGAATGTGAAATGGTTGATGGATTTTTGGAAGTTGAGATTCACCCAGATATCCTGAAAAAAGAAAATATCATCGATGGAGATAATGCATTACTTGAATCTTCTGTTGGAAGCCTTATTGTTAAAGTAAAAGAAAATAGTGATTTAAGAAAAGATTATGTTCTTACTTATAAAGGCGGATGGCTAAAGCACAATAAATGCGTTAACGTGTTAACGGAAGATATTATAAGTGAAGTTGGAAATGGAACCCCTTACTATGATACTGGGGTCAAAATAAAGAAGTTAGAAAAAAAATAGTTTTTTAGGGAATTATCTTTCCCTTTTTCCTTCAATAAATTCATTTACCATTTCATACGCTTTTTCATCCACAAACTGTTCTGGTGGATGTTTCATGGTATAGGCTGAAATTGAAGTTAATTGTCCTCCAATACCTCTTTGGAGAGCTAATTTACAGCATCTGATTGCATCTATTACGCATCCTGCTGAATTTGGCGAGTCTTCCACACTTAATCTTAATTCTATGTTCATTGGAACGTCACCAAAGGTTTTACCTTCCATTCTGAGGAAGCAAAGTTTATTATCTTTTTGCCATGGGACGTAATCACTGGGTCCTATGTGAATATCTGAATCGTCCATCCGTTCTCCGAGGACTGATTGAACTGCTTCTGTTTTTGATTCCTTTTTGGAATCAAGTCTATCTCTGTTAAGCATGTTGAGGAAATCAGTATTTCCACCAGTATTTAACTGGTAAGTACGTTCTAATTGTACTCCCCTTTCTTTAAATAATGTGGCTAATGTCCTGTGGGTGATTGTAGCACCAATTTGGGCTTTAATATCGTCACCAACTACGGGTATTCCTTTATCCTCAAACTTCTTAGCCCATTGAGGGTCACTAACAATGAAAACAGGCATGCTGTTTATGTATGCAATTCCAGCATCAAGTGCACATTGTGCATAAAACCGCGCTGCTTTTTCAGAACCTACTGGAAGATAACTTACCAGTATTTCGGCCCCACTTTCCTTTAAAACTTCAACAATGTCTGATTCTTCTTCATCAGCAACTAAAAATGTATAATCATCCTCATATTTGCTCATGTGGGGTGCAACACCGTCTAATATATTACCCATTGAAACTTTAACTCCAGTTTCTTCAATGTTTGGGCAAAATACTGTTGTGCAGTTTGGTTTTGCAAAAATAGCTTCGCTAACATCTTTTCCTACTTTTCTGCTGTCTATATCAAAAGCTGCAACTACTTCGATGTCGCCGGGTTTAAATCCTCCGATTTCCCAGTGCATAAGACCAATCGCATCTTCATTGTTTTTATCTTTATAGTAATGAATTCCTTGAATCAGTGAGCTTGCACAGTTACCAATACCCACTACTGCTATTTTTATCTTCTCCAAATGAACACCTTCTGAACACTATTAGAAACGTAAATATGACTTTCAAATTATTTAAAATTAATATTATAATCTATTTTAATATTTCTATTCCTATTAAATATTTTATTCTCTTTTAGAAGAGAATTAGTTAATAATACTATTAAATGTTTCGATTCACTTAATTTGTTATTTAATTTCTAACTATTTAAATTCAACTAAAAATATGTCATGTAATCAAATTAAATTATCATTGTTCATTATAATAAATATTTATTTTAATTAAAATGATGACTGAAATGTCATTAGACCGAAATAACCTGCTGCTGTAAGGATGATGCTCCAAATTATAATACCAATACTCATCCAGATAAACAATGCCTTTTTTTCGGCACCAAGCACAATTCCAAGGGCTGCTCCAAGAGGTGCACCAAAAAGAAGCGGTGAAAGTAATCCTAATCCTATTATTCCATATTTATTCCATATTTTATAAAAATTTCCCTTTTTTAAGTCTTTATCTTTATATCTCCATTTGATAACTCTTTCTCTGATACCTTCTCCTAAAAATGAAACTACAAAAGCTGCTAAAATCGCACCTAAAGCTGCTGCTGTTCCTGTTATGAATGGATTTAAATTAAATGCTATTCCTATAGGTATTCCTGCCCACAATTCTAAAATACTTGCTGCAAAAACAAGTACTGTCCCTGTTATAACGTCCATATAAAAACCTTTTAATTAATTTAAAGGAAATAGTTAGTATAATCAGTTTTTTATAAATATTTTTTGGAAAAATATAAAAATAAATGAATATCTAAAAATTAAAACATTCGCTGTTCCATTTCTGAGTCTAGTGTGCAGTAAAAATTATGTTTTACCCCAATTTGATATTTTTTTGCAAAAGGACATTCTGGACATGAACAACCTTTTTCTCTATCAATACAGCCGTCAGAGGATCCAGTAACACAAAAAAGCCATTCCTCTTTTTCTTTAGCACAATCATTATAAGATGGACAAAGGGGGCAAACACAATCCATTGCCAGCTTATCCAGTTGCTCTTTCTTTTCTTCATCAGATAATTCATTTAATTCATTAATTTTTTGTTTAAATTCGTCCATGTAATCACCAAAATAAAGAATTGGTTATTAAATTACTGTTATTGCCCAGTAAACAAATAACCACCAGAATAAGACAAGTATTGTAGTGCTTATTATTGGTATTTTTCCAAATTCCATTTTAGAAATTCTAGAACTCACAACTGCACTTAAGATAATTGCAATAACGAAAACTAAACTGTTAACAAGACCTATAAGGTTCAATGGATTCTGAAACATTACATATGTCCATACAATACCCGTAATTGCAATTCCAAGCCACATTAATGGCTTAAGTGATCCTGCAACTTTTGCAGTTATATCTGTCATTTCATGAGATTTTCTAGACATTATAGTCATTACAAATAGAACCATGATAGTTCCAAGGGCTAATATAATTCCTAAGAATTCGAAGAATAAAACAGTCACTGCTTTACCGAAGAATTGCTCTTTAAGTATTGGTAAATTAATAATTGCTTTTAGGGATTCATCTGCAGGAAATGCTTCTATTTTTCCAACTGCCATTGAATATTTTCCCTGGTTATTAGCATTAAACACTTTGATGTTGTATGTACCAGCCGGCACGTTTTTGGAACTTTCAGGACCTTTAAGGTAATAATCTCCTCCAAATTCTTCAAAATAAGGCGTCCATGTGCTTGTAGTTCCATTTAATGTCATAATAATTTTTCCAGAGGAATCAGTAACTTGTGCTGATGGTAAACTTCCACCTAAACCAGGACTTGCAGGAACTAGAAGGTTAATATATAATTCAAATGGCTTATCTGAGGTTATCTGATAATAATCGGGACTACCTTTCAGATTTCCATAAAAAGCCTGTGAAATTTCAGGATTTTCTATTATTATGGGATTTGTCACGCTAGTATTTGTTCCGACATCTACACGTGGTTGATGTGCTGATACAGCACAAATAGACAAAAATAAAACAAATAATAATATTATAGATTTATATCCAAAATTAGAGGGTTTTTGGGGAATCATATGAAATATTATTAATAATTTATTTAATATATTTTTCTTTAATATGAATAATGGTATAATTTTAAAAATTGAAAAAAATAAAGAATAATTTAAAAGTCTACTGGACTTTAAAACTATTTAAAATCATATCAACTGTCTCAGTATCGTTACTTTGGGTTCCAACCATAATGAAATAGATTGCTCCATTTTTTTGGAAAAATAGGCATGAACCATAAATTCCAGATGAAGTTTCTTTTAGAACTATTTCTTGTGTATTAATACCATCAATGTTCCTTGAATTTTCAGAAACGATTTGATAACCACTTGATTGCATACTTGATTTAAATGCAGATGTTAAATCGTTTACAGATACTCCAGTAATATTCATTTTCGCGACTACAACTCCGGCATTATCTTTTCCTAATGAGACTAATACTGTAGCTGAATTTCCAAAACTTCCTTGAAGGTCACTTTTATAATCTTTACTCCAGTCACCAGGATACTGGAAAGTTATTCCATTGCTGCTGTAAGTTTGGGGCTGGCTTGTACACCCTGAGGCGAAAGCAACTATTAATAAAATTGCAATTATCGATATATATTTTTTCATACAATATCACCTAATTGGGGGATTTAAATCTTATTTTATTTAAATCTGCTGATTTAATTTTAAAATAGATGGATATTTAAGCACCTATTATTATTAATAAGTTAAAATGAATGCAGATATTTAATTAAAATCAATATTAATTGTATTTGACTAGTTTAATACATTCAACTAATCAAATAGATTTTTTAGTAAGTTTTAATTTATATTATAAACATGTCTGATATTTCAAATACTGAAACCGCTATATTGGGCTTACTTTATGAGCATCATCATTTTGCAAGTAGGCTTGAAGAAATTATAGAAAAAAGAGCTATGCGTAATTGGACTGATCTAAACTATACCTCAATCATTGAAGTATTAAATGAGCTTGAGAAAAATAATTTAATTGAAAGTGAAATAAGGGAGTTAGAAGGAAAAACTTCTGAAAATGTTTATTCTATAACAGATAAAGGTAAGAAAGTTTTTCTAGAAAAAATTAAAGAGCTTATGTCAAAGAAAAGCAAATATATTTATCCATTTGATCTGGCAATTGCTAATATGAATTTTTTAAGCAAAAAAGAAATAATTGAAAGCTTGAATACATATTTAAAATCGATAGATGAGCGCATTAAATTTATTGATAATTCAATAAGAATACAGAAAGAAGATAATATTCCATACAATTTTATTGCTATTTTATGCCGCGATAATGCTCTTTTAAAAGCTGAAAAAGATTGGATAGAAGAATTTATTCACGAAATTCAAAATAATAGAATTTAAATGAAATAAAAATCAATTTGAACCTTTAATATCTCTTTTTACTAATTTAAGAATTAATGGTCCTTATTTACAATATCTATCAAAAATTCCAAAACATTTTTATAGTATATTCTATATTTATAATATTATATGTCTAGAATATCAGATATTGAATTATCAATTTTGGGACTTTTATATGAAAAACCACAATATGGTTACCAGCTTGAAAAAACCATTGAAGGTTGGGGGATGCGTAACTGGACAGAAATAGGATTTTCTTCCATTTATTATGTCTTAAAAAAGTTGGAGAAGAAGGAGTTTGTGGAATCAAGACTGGAAAAAGTAGAAGGTAAACCCTCACGTAAGGTATTTACAATCACTGATTTTGGAAGAGAAATCATGAAAGAAAAGCTCATCGATCTTCTTTCATGGAATAAAAAAATCATTAATCCTTTTGATTTGGGCCTAGCTTATCTCAATTATTTAGAACCTCAAGAAGTTGTTAAATGTCTGGAAAATTATCTGGAATCTGCACAGGGCAGAATAAAATTTCTGGAAAGCTCAGTTGGGATACAGGAAGAATTAAAAGCTCCATATTACGTGATCGCACTTTTCAGTAGACCTTTAGCAAATCTAAAAACTGAAACGAAGTGGGTTGAAGAATTTATTGAAAAAATTAAAAAAGAAGAGAATATTAGGTGAAAAAAAAATGGAAATAGCAGAAAAGAAACTTGGAAAAAGGCAGATAGCGTACATAACCTATAAAGGGTCCTATGAAGAAGTTCCTGTGCTCATGGGTGAAATTGTTGGATTTATAATGGCTAAAGGTTTGCAAATAATGGGTCCGCCGTTTGGAGTATATTTCAACAGCCCTCATGAAGTCCCTGTTGAAGAATTGATGTATGAAGTAGGAATGCCATTTGCGGGGGACTCCAAAGAGGAAGGACGGGTTAAAATTAAAACAGAACCTGAACAAATGGTTCTTTCAACTGTTTATGAAGGTCCTTATAGTGGATGTGGTGCTGCTATAGGTGCACTGGCGCAATATGCCTATAAAAACGGTTATGAAATTATTGGGCCTCCAATGGAAACTTACATTTCAGATCCAAATGAAACACCAGAAAGTGAGCTTATAACTGAAATGTGCTTCCCTGTGATGAGGAAATAAAAGCGTGATTATAATGGCAAAGATAGACCTGAAAAAAGAAAATAAGCAGCTTTACAATCCTTCAAAAAATGAACCTGCATTTGTAGAAGTTCCCGAGATGAATTTTTTAATGATTGACGGGCAGGGCGATCCTAATACTTCAAAAGAGTACCAAGATGCAATGGAAGCTCTTTTCCCAGTTTCTTATAAAATCAAATTCATTTCTAAAAAAGAAAAATCACAGGATTATGTTGTAATGCCCCTTGAAGGTCTCTGGTGGGTTGATAACATGGAAAACTTCACAATTGAAGATAAGAGCAACTGGAAATGGACAGTCATGATAAGACAGCCTGATTTTATTACTAAAAGTATAATTAAACAGGCAATGGAAGAAGTAGAAAAAAAGAAAGCTCCAGAATCACTCAATAAGATAAGATTTGGAAGTTTAAATGAAGGTCTATCTGCCCAAATACTGCATATTGGCCCTTATAGTGAAGAGGGTCCAACAGTAGAAAAATTACACAATTTCATTCATGAAAATGGATATGAATTTGATGGCAATATGGAAAAACAAAAACATCATGAGATATATTTAAGTGATATGCGTAGAACAAAGCCTGAAAGACTAAAAACAATTATTCGCCAACCATTGATGGAAAAATAGGTGATTAAATGAATAAATACTTGAAAATAGTTTTATTTGGGTTTTTAGCGTGGTTGATTCCTTTCGCAGTTTCTTTTTTAGTTTTTCCACTTAGAGCCACGATGAGGCCGTTATTTGAATCTATAATGCCATTAGTTCTTTCAATAGTTGTAATTACTCTGGCTTATTATTATATGAAAAATATAAGCATTGATTACGTTAAAGAAGGTGTTTTAATTGGTATCATCTGGTTTATTATAAATATAGCAATTGATCTTTTTATGTTTTTACCTCCAAGCCCTATGCAAATGGGCATTTCTGATTACATGATGGATATCGGAATAACATATTTAATGATTCCTGCCATAACTATTGGAATAGGATATATGGCTCAAAATAAAGCTCAATAACATTTGGAGAATTTATATGGAAAAATGGAAGTCTTATTTAAATGCAGATCCTATAAAATGGCTTTTAGAATCGGATAATCCTTCAGTCAGGTATTTTACATTGCTTGATATTTTAAATAAACCCGATGATAATATGGACGTTTTAAAAGCCAGAGAAAATATAATGAATATTGGAGTTGTCCCTAAAATTCTGGCAAAACAGGACCCTGGGGGTTATTGGGGCATTCCTGAAAACTTCTATTTAAGGGGCAAATATAAAGGAACTTCCTGGCAACTAATTATTCTAGCCGAACTTGGTGCAGATAAAAGAGACGAAAGAATTAAAAAAACATGTGAATTCATGTTAGAAAATTCACAAGATCCCCAAAGTGGTGCATTTTCTTACATAAGCAATAAAGAAGGCGTTGGTGATCATGAAAGAGTTTTACCATGTCTTACTGCAAACATTACATGGTGTCTTATCCGATTTGGATATTTAGATGATGAAAGAGTACAAAAAGCAATCGAATGGCTCATAAAATATGGGCGGTTTGATGATGAATCTGGAATAGCGCCTGACGAATGGCCATATAAACGCTGGGAAAGATGTTGGGGAGAGCGAACCTGTCATTCTATAATAGTAAAATCCCTTAAAGCACTTTCAGAAATACCAGAAAATAGAAGAACACCTGAAATAGACGATTACATAACTAAATGTGCTGAACACATGCTTAATCACCATATTTATAAAAGAAGCCAAAAACCTGTTAAAAAACAATTTAAATGGTTAGAATTTGGTTTCCCATTAATGTGGAATATAGATGCACTTGAAGTTTTAGGTCTATTAACCAAGTTAGGGTTTAAAGATGAAAGAATGCATGATGCTATAGATATAATGATTTCTAAGCAAAATGATGAAGGTAGATGGATACTGGAAAATACATTTAATGGAAGATTTATAACTAACATAGAAAGAAAAGGAAAACCAAGTAAATGGATTACTTTAAATGCGTTGAGGGTATTAAAAAATTTTTATGGATGATTTTATGGAATTTGAAGATATAATTTTGGAACTTGAATCATTATCTAACCCTGAAGATGTAGAGGGAAGAGCAAGGTTTGGTATAACCTCAAAAAAAGCATACGGTGTAAGGATGCCCGAAATACGACGTATAGCAAAGAAAGCTGGTAAAAATCATGAACTTGCACAAAAACTATGGGAATATGGATATAATGAAACTCAAATAATGGCTAGCTTAGTAGAGGACCCTAAACTAGTTACTGAAGAGCAGATGGAACATTGGGTTTTACAAT
>JAEYSH010000089.1 GCA_023434825.1 Methanobacteriota archaeon
TAACTTCTAAATTTTCTGTAATTTTACCAATGTGATTTACATCAGATGCCGGCTGCGAATCACCATAAAAAACACAAAATGCATTTCCTGGCGGCCAGTAGGATAAATCACCACATTCTGATTTTCCAGATGGGTTTTCATATTCTGAAACAACAGGAATATCGAAATATATTTCTTCAAAATAGATATTGCAGTTTCCTTCAATGGGTAATGCATCAAAAAGTTCTTTAGCTGTCTTAGGATTTCTATCATCCAATTTTCCAGTTGCTTTACCTTTTCCAATTACTTCTATTTCTATTTCCATTTTTCTCACCATAAAAATTATTATTATATATCTATTTAACCATGGAAATGATTATCTTAAAATAAATAAAAATATTAAATGAATTAAAGAAAACTAAATTATAAAGTAATAGTATTTACATTTAAACAAATTCAAGGTGATTTGATGGTCAATAAAGAAGCGGAAATGTTTCAAAAACAAGGAATGGCATCTTTAAGTCAGGGAGATACAAAAAAAGCGTTAGAATTTTTTGATAAAGCATTAAAACATGATGATAAATATTTTCCGGCGCTAAATAATAAAGGAGTACTGCTTTTAGAACTTAAAGATTATGAAAATGCAGAAAAATGCTTTGAAAAGGTAATACAATTAAATCCTGCTGATAAAATGGCATTATATAACAGAGCATATGCTCTTTTAATGTTAGGAGATTATCAACAATCTGTTGAGCTTCTTGACTTTTTCTTAGGAAACGTTTCAAGAAAGAGTGATTTTTTCAAATTTGGAATGTATTTACAGGCTAAAGGATTTTATGAATTAAAAGAATATGATAAATCACGTTCTCTCCTTAATGATTGCCTTAAGAAAGATAAAAACTTTAAAGAAGCTCAGGAGCTTTTAAATGAAGTTTTAAAAGAAATAGAAAATAATAGCTAAATACTTTTTTGAATATATTTTTTAAACTGAATGTTGAAAAATATATTTTTTTTATATTTTATTATTGCTTACTCTAATGGACTCTTCCATTATTCTAACTCCTGAAGAAGTCCCAATTCTACTTGAACCTGCTTTAATCATATCTAAAGTTGTTTTCAAGTTATTTATGCCTCCAGATGCCTTTATTTTTAATGAAGATCCTGCAGTTTTTTTAATTAATCTTATGTCTTCGAGTTTAGCTCCCTCGTAACCTACACCAGTCGATGTTTTAATATAATTTGCTTGGGAGTCTTTAATGATTCCAGTTGCGTGCATGATTTCATCATCACTTAGGAGACCAGTCTCTATAATTACTTTGACTATACAGCCATTTGCTGCAGCTACTACTCCATTGATATCTTCTTTTACATTTTCATCAAGTCCAGATTTTAATGCACCAATGTTCATTACCATGTCAATTTCTGAAGCTCCGGATTCTACAGCATCTTTAGCTTCAAAAAACTTTATTTTAGATGTATTTGCACCTAAAGGAAAACCTACTACTGCACAAACGTTAATATTTTCATCTTTTAATAATTCTGCAGCAAGCCGCACGTTTGAGGGGTTAACACAAACAGAAGCAAATCCGTATTTTTTGGCTTCTTGGCAGAGATTTTCAATATCATCTAATGTTGCATCAGGCTTTAAATTGGTATGATCAATCATTTTTGCTACTTTTTCTGGAGATTCCATAAAACCTATCATTTTATCACCAAACTTGAAATTTAATTGGGCATTTTTTCTTTAATCAAATATATTCCTGCTCGGGTTATTTTACATTCTTCAGTTATTGTAAAACCATCGTCTATCTGACTTATCTGGACATATCCTTCTCTTTTTAAATAGTCAATATGGATCAGTAAATCATCTTTTGATATTTCATCTATGTTTTTTATTATAAATTTAATTTTTACAGAGGAGGCACATCGCATACTTTGAATATACAATAATTTCAAAATGTCATGTCTTATTTGATCATCATTCATAATATCAATATTAAGATTTTTTTTACAGTAATTTTGACATATATGGTCCTAATTTAGAATATCCGAATTTTTTATAATAATTTCTGGCACCAATTCCGCTGATGACGTTTATTTTATTCTTATCGTAGTCTTCAGATGAAATTTTTTCAGCTTCTTCAAGTAAACGTTCCCCATAACCCATATGTTGCCATTTACCTATTTCTTTTTCACCTAAAGGCATCATAGAGCCGTAAACATGTAATTCTCTTACAAGAGATGTTTTGTCGCATATTTCGCTGCGATGTGCTTTTGAGGACGGCATTCTCAACCTTAAAAATCCAATTAAAATATCATTTTTAACATCTTCAAAGGACAAAAATATTTCTTTTCCTTCTCCAGCATCATATTCCTCTTTTAATAACTTAATATTATCAATATTTGGAGTAATTCCATGGGCAGCTTTATGTCCGACTTCCCTACAACGAATACATTTACAATTTGCATCCGTTTCATTGAGTTTATTGTAAACAAGCTCTCCAAGATTAGATTTCGTTACTCCGGCTTCAATCAGCGGAGAAGGAATATCCCTTTGAATTCGCATGGTTCTAACCCATTTTGGCAGGATTTTTTTTATTTCTGCAATTAATTCAACTGCTTCTTCATTGGTATAGGGATAATACTCCCCATTTTGCCACATATCATGCAGTTTAGAACCCTTTGTAACTAAACATGGGTATATTTTAAGCATATCTGGCTTAAATCTAGAATCATTGAATACTCTTTTAAATATCCTCATATCCCTTTTAAAATCCGCAAATAATCCTGGCATAAAGTGCATTGCTACTTTTATCCCTGAATCTCTTAATATTCGGGCAGATTCTATTGTATCCTCGACTGTATGTCCTCGTTCAATTCGTCTGTAAATGTAATTATAGATAGTTTGAACTCCAAGCTCTACTCTTGTAACTCCCATATTAAGCATTCTGTCAACATCATGGATTTTACAGTAGTCTGGACGGGTTTCAAATGTCATTCCCACGCATCTAACATTTGAACTTTCATTTTCCTTCTGTACATCATCAAGGTAAATGAATTCCTTTGGAACTTCCACATTATTCACTTTAGAATTATTTCCAAATTTGTCTTCACTATTAATAGTTATTGAAGATTCTTTAATTCCAAAATCGTTCATTGCTTGTAGACATTTACTTACAAACCACTCTTGATAATCTATGAAGTATGAGGGGAATGTTCCGCCCATTATAATTAGTTCAATTTTATCTAAGGGATGTCCAATACTTTCAAGCTGTAAAAGCCGATTGTAAACCTGTAAATAAGGATCAAAATTGAACATTCTTGCCCTTAAAGCTGCTGGTTCTTCCCCAGTGTAACTTGGAGGTGCTATTTCACTTTCTGGACAGTACATACATCTTCCATGAGGACATTTGTGTGGTTTGCACATTACTGCAACTATTGCAACTCCAGAAATTGTTCTAGTTGGCTTTTTCTGTATAATGCCCACAATTTCTTTTTTCTCCTCTGGTGATGCATATTCAAGTATCAAAGAATTACTCATGAATTTAGGAAGTTTATAATCTCTACAGGCTTTTAATTTAGCCTTTTCTAATTCTTTCTTATTTTTTATGTTACCATTGATTATCTCGCTGATTATAAATTCACACGCTTCTCTCATGAGTTTTTCTCCAAAAAAATAATAAATTTGTAAATTTTATAGAAACTATAACAATTTTAATTAAATTATCAAGTTATTTATAATTAATTTTATTGAATATTGAAAAAAATAAATCAGGTTTTTGACTATTATTTTGTATCAATCATCTTTAAAACTTTCATTATGTCTGTTTTTGAAATAATTCCAACTAATTTCCCGTTTTCTACTACTGGAAGTCTTCCAATATTATTTCTGCTAATTTTTTCAAATGTATTATATACCGGCTCTTCAATACTTGCTAAAATAAGATTTTTACTCATAATTTCGCTTACAGGGATGTCTCTTCTATTTTCAGGTACTCTAGATATGTCATCAAATGTAATAATTCCAACCAGGTCATTTCCTTCAATAACGGGATATCCCATGTGTCTTTGCTGGAACATTGTGTTTAAAGCTTCAAAAACAGGAGTTTGGGGAGATAAAGTTTTTACCTTTTTAGTCATTATATTTTTAACAGTTAGCCCTTCAAGCCTTGAGGAAACCATTATAGCTTGATATTCCTGATC
>JAEYSH010000123.1 GCA_023434825.1 Methanobacteriota archaeon
GTGCACAGGCTACAATTAGAGCCCTTGCAAGAGCAGGTATCAGAATAGGAAAAATTGAAGATGTTACTCCAATTCCTCACGACGGTACTGGTAGACCTGGAGGTAAGAGGGGAAGAAGGGTCTAACATGGACATAGATATTAAACAAAAGAATGATAACAAACTTACATTCATAGTCGATGGTGTAGATGTATCTTTTATTAATGCAATAAGGAGAACATGCACTGTCGAAGTCCCAACAATGGCCATAGAAAACGTTTCAATATTTAAAAATGATTCTGCAATGTTTGATGAAGTATTAGCTCAAAGATTAGGGTTAATACCTCTTGAAACAGATATTGAAGCATTTGTACTCGCATCAGAATGTGATTGCGAAACTAATGATTGTCCAAGCTGCAGTGTATCTCTGATTTTAAAAGAAAAAGGACCAAAAATTGTATATTCTGGAGATTTAAGCTCAACTCATGATGCAGTTAAGCCAGTATATGATACAATCCCTATCTTAAAATTGAAAGAAGGAGAAGAAGTTGAACTTGAAGCTACAGCAAATCTTGGAATAGGCTTAGAACATGCAAAATGGCAGCCAACAACCACCTGCGCATACAGGTATTATCCGTTAATAACAGTGGACGAAAGTTGTGAAGCTTGCATGAATTGTGTGGAAAATTGCCCAAGAAACGTGCTTCAATATGATGAAAAAGACAAAAAAATGTTTGTCATTGATATTGAAAACTGTTCAATGTGTAAAACATGTATTAGAGGTTGCGAACAGAACGCTGTACATGTAGACTCCGAAGAAAATAAATATATATTCCAAATTGAAACAGACGGATCATTAACTCCCGAAGATGTTTTAGAGGATGCTTGCGATATCTTAAAAGAAAAATCAGAACAAATCGTGGCATTTTGTAAAGGAGGAAGTAAGAAATGAAACTCACTAAAACAAATCCAAAAATAATAGAACTTATAGGAAATCTTAAAGAAAAGTCATACCAGGAAGATGTCAAAATATGGAAAGACATCGCTAAAAGACTTGAAAGATCAAACAGAAGGTATGCAGAAGTTAATATTTCAAAAATTAACAGACATTCATCTCCAGATGAGACCATTTTAGTTCCAGGAAAAATCCTTGGAAGTGGTCAACTGGAACACAAAGTTAACGTAGTAGCAATAGGCTTTTCTAAAAAAGCTGAAGAAAAAATCGGTGCTGCAGGCGGAAAATGTTTAAAAATTACTGAAATTCTCGATGAAAATCCAAAGGGAAATAAAATCAGGATAATCGAGTAATTGAGAGGGTTAAATATGATTATAGATGGAGAAGGACTCATCATGGGAAGACTTGCAAGTATCATAAGCAAGAAGCTTCTTGATGGAGAAGAGATAGTTGTATTAAACGCTGAGAAGATTTTAATCTCAGGTAATAAAGACTGGGCTTATGCTCGATACAAACAAAGACTGGATAGGGCAAGTATTTCAAACCCACGAAAAATGGGGCCAAAATATCCTAGAAGGCCTGATGACATATTCAGAAGGACAGTTAGAGGAATGGTACCTTACAGAAAAACAACTGGAAGGGAAGCATTTAAAAAGCTAAAAGTCTTTGTAGGAATACCTAAAGAGTTTGAAGGCTCTGAAATATTCAAAGTAGAAGAAGCTCAACCTAAAAACATTAAAAAAAGCATAGAATTGGGCAAAATGTCCAAATTACTTGGATCAAAGTTTGAGGTATAGGTGAGAGGATGAAGAAAGTAATTCACACAAGCGGTAAAAGAAAAACTGCAATAGCAAGAGGAAGATTCAGGGAAGGAAAAGGGAGAATCAGAATAAATAAACGTCCTGTCGAGCTTTATGATCCTGAACTTGCAAGATTAAAAATCACTGAACCACTTGTACTTGCCGGAGATATTGCAAAAAATGTTGATATCGACGTCAAAGTTGTAGGTGGAGGAGTAATGGGACAAGCTGAAGCTGCAAGGATGGTCATAGCTAAAGGACTTATCCAGTGGACAAGCGATATGGACTTAAAAGAAAAGTTCACCCAGTATGATAGAACCATGCTTGTAGGAGATCCAAGAAGATCAGAACCTAAAAAGTATGGTGGAAGAGGCGCTAGAGCTAGAAGACAGAAAAGTTACAGATAAACAAAAATTTAATCTTCTTGTAAAACAACCTTTATTTATCTAATTTACGCAAGAAGATAATTTAAATTTTTATCTAACACTTTTTAATATAAAAAATTAAGATGGTTTAACATGATTCCTGTAAGATGTATAAGCTGTGGAAAAGTTGTCTCCGCATATTTTGATGAATTCCAGCAAAGAGTTGCTGACGGAGAAAATCCAAAAGAAGTCCTGGATGAGTTAGGGCTTGAAAAATATTGTTGTAGAAGAATGTTGATAACTCATGTTGAGGTTTGGCAGGGATAGGGTAACCTGGTCTGCAAATTATGATAAAACTATCATTTGATTTGGTAGGGACCGTAGGGTAGCTTGGTCCATCCTCCCAGCCATTGAATTAAGTATCAGCATTATAAAATATTTATATTGATGTTTTCTCAACTGGATCGGGGATGGTCACACCGGAACGCTGGAGACCCGAGTTCAAATCTCGGCGGTCCCATTAAAATCATGTTATCACATGATGATTATACTAATTAAACTTTAAATTAATGCTCATGTTTTAATATGCATAGGAACTTTGATTAATTAAAGTTAAACAGTAAACAAGAGATTTCATAATATACTCATGAGCAAAGTTATAAAAGAGGGGTGTTATGTCCAATCAATTAACCAGATTTGAAAAAGCAAGAATAATTGGTGCAAGAGCTCTACAACTTTCAATGGGCGCTAAACCAATGATAGAAGTAAAAGATGCACTTGATCCAATAGATATTGCTACATTAGAATTAAAACAAGGTTTAATTCCTCTTGATATTAGAAAATAACCGTTAGTTTTTTAAAAGAGGTGTTTTTGTGGATAGTATTATTGAAGACGTCCGTGTACGGAAAATTTTAGATAGCAGGGGAAACCCTACAGTAGAAGTAGATGTTGTAACATGGAATGGTTTTGGAAGAGCTGCAGCACCAAGTGGTGCAAGTACAGGTATCCGAGAAGTTACTGCATTTCCAGAAGGTGGCGTTGATAAAATAATAAGTGAAGTTGAAGATATAATCTCATCAGAACTTATTGGTATGGACGCTGAAGATTTAACAGATATAGATATGGTTTTAAAGGAAATAGATGGTACAGAAAATTTATCATCTATAGGTGGTAACACCATAGTTGCTGTTTCAATGGCAACTGCAAAGGCTGCAGCAGCATCATATAACTTACCTTTATACAAATTCCTTGGTGGAAGCGTTAAAAATGAAATTCCATATCCTCTGGGAAATATGATAAACGGAGGAGCACACGCTGGAAAAAATGCTCCAGATATTCAGGAATTTTTAATTTTACCCGTTGGAGCTTCCAATATCACTGAAGCTGTTTTTGCTAATTCAAGTGTTCACAAGAAAATTGGTGAACTTATAAAAGCAAAAGACAGTACCTTTACTGGTGGTAAAGGAGATGAAGGTGGATGGGCTCCAAACTTAACCAATGAAGATGCGCTTGAAATTCAAGCTAAAGCATGTGAAGAAGTTGGAAACGAATTAGGAATTGAAATAAGGCCATGTTTAGATATGGCAGCAAGCGAAATGTGGAACGGCTCTAAATATGTCTACGATAGAGAAGGCATAGAAAGAGATATTGGAGAGCAGATTGATTTCGTTGAAGAAATTATTGACACTTACAAAATGTTCTATGTTGAAGATCCTATTCAGGAAAGTGATTTTGAAGCATTTGCAGAATTAACAAGAAAAGCCGGTGACAGATGCCTGATTTGTGGTGACGATTTATTTGTGACCAATGCAGAAATCCTTCAGGAAGGTATCAACGTTGGTGCTGGAAATTCAATTATCATTAAACCAAACCAGATAGGAACTTTAAGTGACACTTATGAAACTGTTAAACTTGCAAAAGCTAATGGATACGTTCCAGTTGTATCTCATAGATCTGGTGAAACAACAGACGATACAATAGCGCATTTAGCAGTAGCATTCAGTAGCCCAATCATCAAAACAGGTGCACTTGGTGGGGAAAGAATAGCAAAATTAAATGAACTCATTAGAATTGAAGAAGAAATGGTAAACCCGAAAATGGGGGATATCTAGAACAGAATACGGTGAAACTATGGTTAAAATAACAATCGACTATGAAAAATGCGAAGGTGCAGACTGCGCTGAATGTGTTGATGTTTGCCCTATGGAAGTCATAGTAATAGACGGCGAAAAAGTAGTAGTTAAAAACAAAGAAGAATGCAGCTTATGCGAAGTATGCATGGATGTTTGCCCTGAAGAGGCAGTAGAAGTTGAAGAGGATTAAATTAATCCTCCATTTACAATTTAAATTAAAAACCATTAATTTTGGTAAATTTTAAAAAGATATAATAATTATAGAGGTGATCAATTTGTCAGAACTATTAATACCACTGGACAAGTACCTAGCAGCAGGTTTACACATTGGAACTCAGCAGAAAACTAAGGATATGGAAAGATACATATACAGAGTAAGAGCAGACGGATTATACGTATTAGATGTAAGGAAAACAAACGACAGGATTCAATCAGCATCTAAATTCCTTTCAAGATATGATCCAGATGACATACTTGTAGTATCAACAAGACAGTACGGACAAGCACCAGTTAAAAAATTCGGTAGAGTAACTGGAGCAAAAACAATCCCTGGGAGATTTATACCAGGAACATTAACAAACCCTAATTACGCTAAATTCATAGAACCTAAAGTATTAGTTGTCACAGATCCTAGATCTGATTCACAGGCTATTATTGAAGCAAAACAGATAGGAATACCAGTCGTTGCACTATGTGACACAGAAAACTTATTAGGAAATGTAGATATCGTTTTACCAGTAAACAACAAGGGTAGAAAAGCAATAGCACTTGTATACTGGTTACTTGCAAGACAAATCTTAAGGGAAAGAGGAGTCCTCGCAGAAGATGAAGATCTTGATATGTTACCATCTGACTTTGAATTAAAAATGTAGATGGTCAAATTTTAATCTATAAAGATTGGAAAATCAACATTTAGTTGAAATAAAAAATAGAAGAGGCAGTGATTTTATGATAAGAAGACCTGCGGTTGCAGGAATTTTTTATGAATTAAATCCTGATTCTTTAAAAAACCAGATAAAATGGTGTTTTGAACACGAATTAGGTCCCGGAAAGATTCCAGTAATGGGAGATAAAAGAGAAATTAAGGGAGTAATGGCACCTCATGCAGGTTACTCCTATTCAGGACCAATTGCAGCGCATTCTTACAGCAAGATTGTAGAAGATGGATTTCCAGACACATTTGTGATATTATGTCCTAATCATACAGGACTTGGATCATCAATTTCAACCATGCTTGAAGGAGAATGGCAAACACCACTTGGAAACGTAGAAATAGACTCACAATTTGCAGGAAAATTAGTTGAAGATGCATTAATCATAGATCCTGATGCATCATCTCATATCCAGGAGCATAGCTGTGAAGTTCACCTACCTTTTTTACAGTATTTCAATGAAGACTTTAAAATAGTACCTATAAGCATGTGGATGCAGGATTTAGAAACATCTACTGAAATTGGTAAATCTATTAAAGAAACTGCAGAATCTATGGGAAGAGATGTAGTGGTACTGGCAAGCTCAGACATGACACATTACAAGCCACAAAACATTGCAAGTCAAAACGACCAGCAAGTACTTGATGCAATAAGTCATCTAGACGAAAAGTTAATGTTTAAAAGAGTCATGGATTTAAATGTCACAATGTGTGGCTATGGGCCTGTAGCGGCAACTATTGTTGCTTCAAAAGAATTTGGAGCTCAAAATGCAGAAATACTTAAATATGCAACAAGCGGTGATCTTACAGGAGATATGAGTGCAGTAGTTGGATATGCGTCAGCAGTTTTCTGGTAAATTAACTCTATGGACAAATAAAACATAAATGACTTAGTCAATTCACAGTATATAACAATTGGTGGATTAAATGCAAGTAATAGCATCTGCGCCAGGAAAGACAATTCTTTTTGGGGAACATGCTGTAGTTTATGGTAAACCTGCAATAGCAATGGCACTTAGCAAGAGAGCCCAGATTAAGGTTTCAGGACGTACAGACGAAAATATTCATGTTAATATAAGAGATTTGGGTATAGAAGGCCTTATTAATTTAAGGGAAAACTCAATTATATCAGATTCTCCAAAAAAAGGGATTTTTAAGTATGTTTTAAGTGCAGTCAAAAAAGTACATAGATTGTCTGGATTGGACATATGCATCGATGTGAATGTACCAATTGGCGGAGGATTAGGATCATCTGCTGCAGTAACTGTGGCTTTAATAGCAGCAGTTTCAAAATTCAATAATATGGATTTAGAGAAAAAAGAAATTGCAAGACTTGCACATGAAGTAGAAATAGAAGTGCAGAAATCTGCAAGTCCATTAGATACAACTATAAGCACATATGGTGGCTTAATTTATCTTGAAAAAGATGCTAAAGGGATTGTACCCTTAAATATTAATCATAAAATTCCAGTTGTAATCGGATACACAGATTCAAGAGGAGACACAGCAAAGCTCATTGAAGATGTTAAATTAAAAAGAAAAAGATATCCTGAAACTATAGATACATTAATAAATTTAATTGAATCTGTAACTTATGAAGCAAAAGAAGCAATTCTTAATAATGATAAAAAGAGAATTGGAGAGCTAATGAATATTAATCATGGTCTTCTGGATGCTTTAGGTGTAAGTACACTGGAATTATCAAATATGGTATATGCTGCAAGAAATGCAGGCGCATGGGGATCTAAGATTACCGGCGCTGGTGGTGGAGGAAGTATTATCTCTTACTGCCCAGAAAGAATAGAAGAAGTGGAAAATACTCTTAAAAAATCAGAAAGTGCATTTATAGCAGATATTTCAAAAGAAGGCGTAGAAGCGAATATTTATAATGAGGTTGAGTAATTGATTATACTGAAACTCGGCGGAAGTGTTATAACAAAAAAAGAGGCTCAAGAGCCTACTATTGATTACGATAATTTAAATAGAATTGCAGCAGAAATTGCAAGCTCATCATTTGAAAAATTAATAATTGTTCACGGTGCAGGTTCATTCGGGCACCCATTTGCCAAAGAATATTCAATTGGCAGCAAAATAGAGGATGAAGAAGATTTTAAACACAAAAAACTTGGATTTTGCATCACCCAGAGCTGGGTTAAAAAGCTAAACAGCATAGTTTGTGAAAGTCTAAGGGAGAAAGGAATATTTGCAGTATCAATACAACCGTCTTCATTTATCACAACTGAAAATAAACGAATTTATTCATGCGATCTTAATTTAATTAATAGATACTTAGATTCAGGATTTGTACCGATCATATACGGCGACGTAGTTCTGGATATTGATGAATCTATTAAAATATGTGTCTTATCTGGAGATCAGATAATACAGTAC
>JAEYSH010000237.1 GCA_023434825.1 Methanobacteriota archaeon
CTCAAACATTTTGGCAGTGTTCGGGGCCCTGAAAATCAAAGATTTTGATAGATTTTCGAGTGTTAAATTGCTTTTTCTCCTCTTTCACCAGTTCTTATTCGGATAACATCTTCAACAGGTGAGATGAATATTTTACCGTCACCAATATCTCCAGTTTTAGCAGTTTTAACTATTGTTTGAACAATTTTTTCAACATCTGCATCAGCGGCTACAATTTCAAGTTCAGTTTTTGGTAAAATATCTATTCTGTAATCACGGCCCCTGTAATTTTCAGTTATTCCAAGTTGTCTTCCTCTGCCCTTTACATCTTTTACAGTCATCCCATGACATCCAACTTCTTCAAGGGCATTTTTAACAACCTCTAATTTGTCAGGTCTTATGATAGCGATTATCTTTTTCATTATTTCACTTCCAAATAATTCTCTTAATTTAATTACTCATAGAAATCATTTAAATATGCCTAAGATAATCTGTAACCGGATTCCTCATGTTGGTTAATGTCAAGACCCTGTATTTCATGACGTTCCTCAACCCTAAGACCAATTATTTTGTCTAAAATCTTTGCAATTACGAAGGTCAATACAAATGAATAAATTGCGACAATAATGATGGCTGTAATTTGTGCACCCATCAAAGCAAAGCTTCCAAATATAATCCCTCCTACAGGAACTGCAGTGCTGTTAATTAAGGGACTTGCAAATATACCAATTGCAAGAGATCCAACAATACCGCAGACTCCGTGAATTCCAAATACATCTAAAGCATCATCGTATCCTAAACGTGGTTTCAGTGAAGAAACTGCAGTATATGCTACTATTGATGCAACAAATCCAATGATTATGGCTGCTGTGATGTTTACATAACCTGCTGCTGGAGTAATTGAAGCTAATCCTGCTATTGCACCAGATAATGCGCCAAGCATTGTTGGTTTCCCTGTTTTAATTTTATCCATCAGCATCCATGCAAGCATACCCACTGCTGCAGAAGTGTTTGTAACAATCATTGCAGATACAGCTAAATTACCTGCTGATAGTGCAGACCCCGCATTAAATCCGAACCAACCAAACCATAGAAGTCCTGCACCAATTATTGAGTAACCTAAGTGGTGTGGGAGCAATTTACTATCTTTTCTAGCTCCTAAAGCCAGTACTAATGCTAATGCAGCGATACCACTGGTTAAGTGTACAACTATACCTCCTGCAAAATCGAGTGCACCAAGTTGAGCCAAAAATCCTCCGCCCCACATCCAGTGAGCTACTGGAATATAAACAAGTGTGAGCCAAACAGGTACAAATGCTAACCATGCTGCAAATTTCATTCTCTCAACAACTGCTCCAGATATAAGTGCTACCGTTATAGCCGCAAAAGTCATCTGGAATATTGCATAAAGCCCTGTTGGTATTGTTGGCGCTAATGTCGCCAGTGATTGTGATTCTACTACTCCATTAAAGAATGGATTAGCTAAACTTCCTATTATTCCGCCCCAATCGGCTCCAAATGTAAGGTCATATCCAAAAATGAACCATAAAACGCTTACTATTGCGAAAGTTACGAACGAAAGGAACATTGTATTTAAAACATTTTCTCTCCTTATAAGTCCTCCATAAAATAGAGCAACTCCAGGAATAGTCATTAAAATTACTAAAGCTGTGGATATCAGCATCCATGCTGTATCTCCAGAGTTAAGAATAGGATCTACCATAATATTTTTCCTCCATTTCAAAATCATAACGGAAGTTTAATTTCTGCTTCCGTCGGAAGTAGGTGATAGGAAACATATTTCCGTTAATTAATTTACATCTTAAATTCTATATAACCTTTACGGTAGATGATCAATTAAAAAAATGAATTAATGTATTGAAATAGACAATTATTATCTAATAATATCTATTTTGATAATTTATTAATTATTATTGATTTAATTAAAATAAAAAGAGATTAGAATATTTTATTTAAAAAATAAAAAATTTTCCGGTTAGTATCTAACCGGAGCCTCTAGACCGGCCATTTTAACACCGGTTAAAAGGGATGATTCGACAGTGAGAGCACGTAAATCGTCTTTTTCAAGTTTTTGTAAGTCTGTATTTCCTGCCTGTTGAGTTAACATACATGCTTCTTCAGTCATTGCTTCAATGTATCTTGCAACCCGTTTACCTGCATCAACGTAATCTAAACGTCTTCTAAGCTGTGGATTTTGTGTAGCAATTCCTTTTCTGCATGTACCAGTGTAACACATCTGACATACTCTGCATCCAATTGAAACAAGAGCTGAAGTTGCTATATATGCTGCATCAGCACCTAAAGCAATGGCTTTTGCAACATCTGCACCGTTTCTGATACCTCCTGCTGCAACAAGACTTACTTCTTTACGTAGGTTGACGTGTTTTAAAGCTTCATCAGCTTCTACAATTGCTGCAATTGTTGGAACACCAGAGTGCTCTGTAACAACATCAGGACCCGCACCAGTTCCACCTTGCATACCGTCTACGACTATTATATCTGCACCTGCTTTTGCTGCAATCTTTACATCATCACTTACTCTTCCAGATGTAAATTTAACAATAATAGGTACTTTCCAGTCGGTAATTTCTCTTAACTGGTCTATTTTCATGCTTAAATCTTCTGGACCAACAATGTCCATGTGTCTTGCTGGACTTAAAGCATCTGCTCCTTCTTCTATTTTCCTGATTCTGGAAACTTCAGCAGTTACTTTTTCACCTAAGAGGTGTCCGCCCATACCGGATTTTGCACCCTGACCTATTTTGATTTCAACTGCTTCAGAGTTGTTTAAATAGTCTGCAGATACTCCAAATCTTCCTGATGCATATTGAGCTATCAGTTTTTTAGCGTATTTACGCTCTTCTGGAAGCATTCCTCCTTCACCAGTGTTTGTTGCTGTACCTGCAAGAGTAGCACCCATAGCAAGGGCTATTTTAGCTTCTTTACTTAAAGCACCAAATGACATAGCCGCGATCATTATAGGGGTGTCCAGTTCCAGCGGATTTTCTGCATATCTTGCCCCTAATGTTACTTTAGTGTTACAAGGTTCCCTGTATTTGTCAATAGGGGGTCTTGAAACCTGTGCTGGAACAACTACAAGGTCATCAAATGTTGGAACAACTCTTGTGGCTCCACAGCCTCTTACTTTGTAACTCCCTTCTGCAGATTTCCTATTAATTTCTACAAGATCTGTAAATGACCAGACATTTCTTCGATCTTCTGGTATTGCATTAACTTCTATTGCATCATTTGGACACATTTCTTCACAAATTCTGCATCCAACACAGTTTTCGTGGTTTATTGGGTAAGCATTATCATCTATAATTTCATATACATCATGGGGACAGTTATTAAAACATGAATAACAGTTTTTACAGAGTTCTTCATCCCTGTTGTCGCACATATACCAGCAGCAACCAGGTCTGTCAAAGTTTCTTCTGCAAAGTTCGTTGTTTTTTTCTATTTTAAATGGCATTTAGCTTCCCCCTTTTGTTTGTTTAAGTGGTTTAAAAATTGGGCATGCTGAATATTTTGTTCCTGATGCACTTATAACATCTCTAACATTATCAGTTAATTTTGGTTCTGTTTTCCATGGTTCTTCATTGCTTTTATCAACTACCATAACATTATCTACCCTATCATTTGATAATGCGTAAGTTAGAAGTGCTGTAGCAACTCCACCATCCTGACCTTCTACTTTCTCTGCTTTTGCAGATAATATTTTGATATATTCTCCAAAAGGTTTTTTATCTGATTCTGTGCTTAATATTTCGTCTGGAACATAGGTTCTTGGGCATGCTACGTAACAGATATTGCACCCTTCAGGACAGCTACCTTTAATTTGTGGTTTTCTGTCTCTTATTTCGACTATTTCTTCAGGGCAAGCGTAAACACATGCTCCACAGAGTACACATCCGCCTACGTCGACCACATCGCCTTTTAAATCATTAAACTGACAATCAGAAACTTCTTTGATAAATTCTTCCTCAGGCATCTGTCTTCTGTATAAAACTGGTCTTGCTATATTTTCCCTTTTACTGATTTCCTTTTTATTTTCGGTTTTTTTCTCATTTGCCAGTTTTTCCATTATTTTGAGTCCGCCTTCACTCACTGGTTTTGTTTCTATGTAATTATCATTTTCAGCTGCTTCAATAAGCTCCAGGCCTTTTGAAGTTCTAATTATTATAGTGGACCATCCTTCAGGAGAACCTACAGAACCTACAGATACATCTGATTGTTCTGATGTGAAATCCATACAGATCTCGCAATTTTTACGCATGCATTTTTTAGCTTTACTTAAAGGAATTTTAACTACGTTATCATCTCTAAGATATGCCCAGAGATGACCTTTTTCTATTCTAAACTGCTTAACATCGCTTAAACTTACATCATATTCTTTAAGCATTTCTTTCAAGTATGAGTAGGAAAAGTTTTCCATACAAAATAGTCCTATTTTAAGGTCTACTGGAAACTCATCCATGAATGTGTCCATTTTAGTTGCTGCAAGGATCTGGCATGGTGTTCCAACCATAGCCACTTTTTGTGTGTTGTTAGTTTGAATAATATCGCCCCCTTATCCTTCCTCTGATTTTTTACCACCGTAGAAAGGTCTTTTACTTCTTGGAACAATTTTTCTAAATTCATTATATTCTTCATCATCTAAATTGAATCCGTAGGTGGGTAAAAGTTCTTTAAGTTCTTTTTTGTCTTCATTATCAATTTCAACGACTTTAGCGTTTTTACCAAGACTTCCAATGTTACCTTTGACGTATATTGCGCCTCTAATGATAGATT
>JAEYSH010000159.1 GCA_023434825.1 Methanobacteriota archaeon
ATTTTACCCGAAATCCTTTTTGATTTAATTGCTATGAAGAATATGACAAATAACAGTATCAGGATAATCAAAATATAAGATCCTTCTTTATAATAAAGAATTCCAAGTGCAGAAAGTATAATCAGCCCTATTAAATCTGTCACACGGTCTATAATTACAACGGGGATAGTTTTGCTTAAACTTTCGCCATTAATGTCTTTAATAAGCCACCCTTTCCATATTTCTCCTACCTTTGCGGGGGTTATAATCATTCCAAGACCACTGAAAAACACGAATAAATTATCTTTAAGATTTAAATGCACTCCAACAGATTTAAGGAAGAAATTCCACTTTAAAAACCTTATAAAATAGGCAGCTGTGGTTAAAAATATCATTAAAATGAAAAATAACCAGTTAAATTGTTCAATAGCAGCTAAAAGATCACTAAAATCTGCATAAATCCCCATTATTAAATAAATGGCCACTGCAAAAAGAATGATAAGCCAAACTCTGTTTTTCATAAATTATCCGCCTTAAATATAGTTTTAAAATTATTTGCTGAGGTATCTTCTCCTCATTTTGACCATTTTCGTTAAAACATGATTAAATGGAGTTGATCTTTTTCCATATACCTTTAAATCATTTTTTAAAATGGATTCCCGTATATTGTCATTTTCAATAATCACGCCTGCATTCCCGATCTCATTTGCAAAATGGGCATCACTTCCTCCAGATACTCCAAAATTGTTCTTTTTAGCAAATAACTCTGCTTTTTGATTATATTTGTCTTCTACACATCGGGAATTAAATATTTCAATGTTATTTACTAATTTGAAATCTTCTTTATCCATTGTAGAAGGTTTACGCCATTCATCAAATGGATGTGGAACTACTATTATTCCATTTTGTGCCCTTATTTCATCAATGACATCATAAAAACCCTTTGATTTAATTTCTTCATTTAAATATAGTCCAATTATCTCTCCTTTCGATGTCAATACTTCTGAACCAACTATTACTTTAAAATCGTCACTTTCATATTTTTTTGCTTCCAAGCCGCCTTTAATAGTATCGTGATCAGTCACTGCAATCCCTGAAAGCCCTATTTTTCTTGCAACTTTAATTAGTTTTTCTGGATCAAGAAATCCATCAGATGAATATTTAGTGTGAGAATGAAGGTCATATTTCATGGTTGAACTCCTAAAATTGTTTTGGCCCCTGGAAAATTAATTCATTATCCTTTATTTGATTATCTTTAACATCAGAATAGTATATTTTCTTCCCATCGGGTAAATTAATTGTTTTTACATTTATCTGGGATGTTATTTGAGGGAAATAAGCTGATTTATCACTTATTATCCATATTATCTTATCTGTAGATTGATTTAAGCTTATTTTAAAAACATTTGAATCAGCCCATTGATTTGCATGATTTTTACCATACCATGGGGATTCTATGAAGTTTTCAGCCTCTACTAAATAGTAGATGCTATAATCTGGTAGATAGTACATGGCTTTACGCCAGTTAAACCCTTCATTACCTCTATTAATTTCTCCAATAACAATTATGGTGTTATTTGAATTAGATCCCGGAACTTTGGATATGGCGTCAAGATATGCTTTGGTACTGTGGTCATTAGAATTTATTTTTTCATTATTATACATGAATGAAGTATCTATTCCCCATATTATTCCTTCATAAGCATTCATGCTGGTAATTGGTGTTTCCCAAAGTTTTTCTTCAGAAATATTATATGGAAGCAGGAAGAATGCAGAATTAAAAACTATAATAATAGCAAGAACTACAGCCAACCACTTCCGTGCAGAATAGCTTTTGTATTTGCTATTTAAACCTTTACTCAGTTTATATACAAAATATCCTAAGATTATAGCAAGAATAGGTACAAATACAAGTATATATCCCGGTTTAGCTATGTGAATCAGGATATAAACAATGGATGCTGGCAATATCCACAATGTAATGAAAATTATTTTAGGATTTCTGATATTAAGTCTGAAAAGGTGTATAGGGCCAATGCGGTGGTATAAATTGAACATTGCAATCATAAAAATTCCTATAAACGTTAATCCTAAGCCACTCCAGGCAAAATAAGCGCCTAAAGCTGAAAGTTGATTTGCAATAGTTGATCCAAATATGAGGGATGATCTGGGGAAACACATTTTATATAATGTGGAAGAAGATTGAGAATACTGTTCATAGCCTCCAGAAAACACTATTGTTGGAATAAACCAGACTAAAACCGTAGGAATTAGCACTAAAATTGCTTTTAAAAACCTCAGGGGATCTCTATTTTTATAGAAAAGGCAAAACATCCATAATGGAAACATAAATATAATTAAATCTTGTCTAAACCCGCCTGCAAGGCCCAGAGCAATTATTGAAGGGTAAAAATATTTTTCTTTCCCTTTAAAGACACTATATGATAGAAATGCAACTAAAGATGCAAAAAATGCTTCGCTGGGGTAAATTGTGGCTATTTCGCCGTAGTACCAAAATAATGGATTAAAAATCAGCAAAAGCGAGGCTATCACAGCAATTTGCCTTGAAAACATTTCTTTAGCTAGGAAATAAATTAAAATGACTGTTAAAGTACTAAATAGGATACTTATAAATATCATGGTGTTGTTTGGGTCATTAAAAATTACATTTAGATATTTTCCAAGTCCTACATAGAATATATAGCCTGGAGGGTGCGGCTGATGGTTTACTATATTGAAATTTTCAAATCCAAGAGCATAATTTACTGAATCCCATTCGTAAAGATATTTACTAACAAAAGGAATCCTTGTAAGTAATATTAAAAGGATTATAAGAGTAGAAATTAGAATATCTTTTCTCTTTGAACTTAAATTTTTAAAATCATCCAACACTTTAAAATACTCCTAAGGTTTGAAATAGTTTATTTCCATAGAGTACTATTACAATTAGTACTATCCAGAGTACAATGCTTAAAAGCATCCCTTTATCTTTAAAAAGCATTTCAGGCTCTCCACCAAAATTTTGGGCGTGAACTAGATAGATGTATCTAAAGAGTCCGTAAAATGCAAAGGGGATTGTAAGCATAATAAGTATTTTCCCTGTAAAGAATGTATATAATGAATAGGACATTATTAACGCGCTTGTAGTGATATTTATCATCTGATCAAGCATTTGAGTTGAGTATCCGTCCAGATTTTCTCTGTGTTTCCCGGCTTCATCTCCTAACAATACTAATTCATGCCTGCGTTTTCCAATACCTAAAAACAGAGCTAATAGGAATGCACATATTATTAGCCATGGTGAAATAATAACACCGACAGCTAAACATCCGGCAATGGCTCTTAAAACAAAACCCGTGGATATAACCATTATATCTACGATAATAAGTTGTTTTAAAAATGCGGAATAAACCAATAAAAGTATAAAAAATGTTAATGCGGCTAATAGGAATAATGG
>JAEYSH010000238.1 GCA_023434825.1 Methanobacteriota archaeon
TTCCCAACAATACAGCAGCAGTAACGTTGAAAGAGAGAGCAGAATGTCTGGAGTATCTGAGATGGTGTCTGGAATGGGTGAAAGCTTTAAAGGAAAAGTAAAAGGAGTACCCATAAATACTGATGTATTTTCTGGACGAATTGATGAGTTTTTACATGAACAAAGCGATCAACTTATTGAAGACTGGGAATTGGCCACTAAATCAGATGTTGGTGCACTTGAAAAGAAATACACTAAGGTAGCACGAGATATAGATGACTTAGAAAGACGTTTCAATGAATACAGAGGTCATGCAAATAAAAAATTCGAACACATTGAAAAGAGATTAGATTCTTTAGAAGGAAAAGAAGAAAAATCTCAATAACCCTATTTTTTCATTTAACATTTCATCTGTTTTAAAGTGATTACATGGTTGAATATAACTTTTTAATATTACTTGTTGTGGATATACTCTCTTATTTTGGTGCTATAGTTATCCTTTATGGCGGTATCAGATCTATAATTGGGGTCCTTAAAATTGAGGTTTTAAGGAAAGAAATTGATTACAATGACATAAGGCGTGATTTTACTTTAAAAATAGTGCTTGGACTGGAGTTTTTCATTGCAGCAGACCTTATTAAATCAATTCTGGAGCCTACATTCAATCAGCTTGTAGTTCTGGCAATAATTGTTGCCATTCGAACAGTAGTTGGATATTCATTAACCCACGAAATTAAGGAACTGGAAATGAATAAGAAGTAGTAATTTAATAAAAATAAGATGTTTTACCTTAAATAGGTTTAAATAAACCTTTTTTATATTTAATAATTGGTTTAGTATTATTAATTTTTCAAGTTTCATTAAAAGAAACCTTTATATACTCCAAAGTACAAACCATGATACTACAGCGGGGTGGGGTAGTCTGGTGATCCCGCGGGGCTCATAACCCCGAGAGCCCTAGTTCAAATCTAGGCCCCGCTACTCATTATTATATTTTCTTAAAATCGAATTGATTTAAATTAAAGTTACTACTAATTATTTTACTTGATTTTAAAAACGAAAAAATATTTTCATAAAAGTTTTATAAATCATTATTGAAATAATAACACTAAAGGGGGCGAAGCCCGCTTAGTTTTGATCAACCACTCAAAAATCTTTGATTTTTGGTGCTTGCAAAACCTTTGGTTTTGCAGCCGTGAAAATTGAAAATTTTCACATGCCTCAAACATTAATGTTTGAAGGCTTTTTTAAAAGGTTGGGGGCAAGCCGAAGAGCAGCCACCGGTTTATTGCATACGCAATTTAAACTGAGGAAACTCCATCCATCGTACAGAACCGTGGTGTCGCGAGGCACATGTTGAGAGACATAACTCTGGAGCAGAAACGAAACGTCTTTTGATAAATGAAAATGATGCATCGGCTGAAGATATCAAAAGGACCGGTTAAACGGCCATTTCGCGGGATGCAAGAGTAAATACTGCTGATGAATACTGTATAAGGCAGAGGTAACTCGCATAGATGAATGCTGCTGAAACAGAAGGTGGGTTACTCCCGGCATGCCCTTTACTATTTGTATGGTTATTCTTTTACTAAAAAGTTTATAAGATTTATTATTAGCATGTTTTTAATCAACGTTTCTAATGCAAAAAAATACGTAAAATCAATTTTTTCCAGAATTTTTACTAAAAAGCAATAAAATTATAAACATTAAATGTCTAAGGAAATTTTATGAAAGTATATTTATACGTATTAAACACATTAGCGGATTGGGAAATCAGTTATTTAACCGCCGAACTGAACAGTGGCAGATATTTAAATAAAACAAGACCTCCAGTTGAGCTAATAAAAATTGGAAATACTACCGAACCTATAAAAACAATGGGCGGTATTACAATTACTCCAGATGAGAGTATTGATAATATCAAGTTTAAGGAAGATGATTTACTTATTTTACCTGGAGCAGACACATGGATGGAAGAGGAAAATAAAAAAATAATAGATATTGTTTCCGGTATTATAAATGAAAAAGTAATTATTGCAGCAATTTGCGGAGCCACAATTGCCTTGGCAAATAAAGGAATATTAAACAATAGAAATCATACCAGTAACGATATAGAAGTTTTAAAAATGTTTTGTTCTGAATACGGTGGAGAAAATTTTTATTTAAATCAACCAGCAGTTATAGACGATAATCTAATAACCGCCAGCGGTATTGCTCCCTTGGAGTTTTCATATGAAGTATTAAAAAGAATAAATGTAATGAAAACAGGAACTTTGGAAGCATGGTACAAATTATATAAAACTAGGGAGCCAAAGTACTTCTATGCCTTGATGGAATCATTGTAAATGAAATTCATCCATATTCATCTTTCATTTTTTATTTCAAGGCGTTTAAGTTGGATAATATTAATTAAAAAAAGGAATTCATATAACTTCAAAAATGAGTTATTTTCGGCATGCCCCACATTTTTAGAAAAAAGTAGATCAAAAATCCTCACTGTCGAAAATCTTCGATTTTAGAGCCGCAAAAACAAGTTTTTGCAGGCTTAGTTGCGGAAAGCCAAAATTGAAGCTTATTTTAACCAATAATTTTTTAGATTGTATCTTTACTAAAATCTCTGCTAATTTTATTCATTTAATTTCTTATCGACTATTAAATATTATGAAAGCAAATAGTTTACTTAATATAATAGTTATTACCAAGTATCAACAGTTATTAAATAAATTTAAGGAACTGGAACATGTCTGACTTTTCCACTCTTCTTACAACTGTACTGCCATTAGCATTTGGGGCTGCAGTGAGCCCAACGGTCTTACTAGGTATTATTTTGGTTCTTTCCATTACGAAAAGACCTAAATTAAATGGAATTGCTTTTTATATTGGTTCTATAACTTTATTACTTATTGTAGTTGCTTTGGGGATAACTTTAGGTAAAGGAGCTGAAGTTGCAACAGGAAAACCTCCATCATTAATATCAGCATATTTTGACATTATTTTAGCTGTACTATTGATTATACTGGGCGTTCGTAAAATCGTAAAAGAAGATAAGGGTCTTGATAAAAGCAAATTTAGTGGAGATAAACCATTATCTGCTGGAAAATCATTTATAGAATCAATGATTTTTGGACTTGGCCTTTTTGTAGTAAATTTTACAACTACAATCCTTGTATTTGCTGCAGGTAAAGATATTGGGATTTCTCCAGCACCTGTAGTTGATAAATTAGTTGTTATAGTGATCCTTACAATAATTACTTTAATTGTAGTTGAAATTCCACTTTTAATTTATGTTATATTCCCAAAAACAGCTAATAAATTTCTTGAGCCGGTTAATATCTGGATGCAGAAAAATGGTAAATATTTAATGGCAGCAATTCTTTTTGTATTTGGAATTTATCTTCTTTCAAAAGGAGCAGGAGTTTTATTTTAATTAATATTGATTTTAAACCACAATTTTAGAATACATTTTTCATTTTTTAGAATAATGGGGATTAAGTGTATAAGATTCAATCCCAATCTCATTATAAATATTATACGTTTTATTTAAATTAAGTATGATACAATGAAAATTAAGTTTAGTTAATTTAATTCAATTATATCGATCGTTCATTTAATTATATTGTAGATTTTTTTATTTTTAAATTTGGTAGAATTATTTTAAAGTTTCACTTGCCACATTTTTTTCGGTAGCTGCACCTTTTTCACAATAAACAAAACTATTTAATCGGTATTCAATCTCATTAGGACAATGAAGGCATAAACATCCTCTTTTTTCAAAATTACAACTTGAACGTCCTCGTGAACAAAAAAGCTTTTCATTTTTGGCATCCATGCATTGATTATATACTGGACAATCGGGGCAACGACATCTTAGAGCATTCTCTTTTGTATATGGCACAATTCTATCTGTCAAATAATCACCTAAGCCTTAATACATTATTTAAGGTGTATTTACCTTTTAGCAGCTCCTCCAACACAATAATAAAAATCATTTAACTTGTATTCTTGTCTAACAGGACATGTACCGCAAAGACATCCTCGCTTCTCTAAATTGCATTCAGTATTTCCTCTTGAGCAAAAAATTCTCTCTTCTTCACTCTTCATGCAATCATTATGTGTCGGGCATCCGGGACAAAGACACTTTTCAGCATTTTCATCTGTATCAGGAACTATTTCTTCATCCATACAAATCACTTTATATATTAATATTTTAAATTAGATTTTAAAACTGCTTCTGCAATAATAAAAGCTTTTTATGGGATATTCATTCCATACGGGACATTTTTCGCATATACAACCTTCTTCATCAAGTTTACATTCTGTATTTCCTCTTGAACAAAAAATACGTTGATTTCTGTTACTCATACATTCATTATATGTAGTACATTCTGGACAGAGACATCTATCAACATTTTCTTTAACATCTGGGACAATAGAAGTGGCCATATTAATACCTTAAATTATTTATGAGCCGCACCCTCAGCACAATAATAGAATTCTGTTAATCCATATTCTCCTTGTATTGGGCATTCACCACAAAGACAACCACGTTTTTCGAGATCGCATTCAGTTTTACCTTGAGAACAGAATAGACGCTGACCTCTGTTACTCATACATTCATTACGAGTTGGACATCCAGGACAAAGGCATCTGCTGGCATTTTCTTTATTATATGGAACAATTATTTCTCCTTCCGCTTTGATTATAGAACTAACACGGAATATATTCCCTGCGGCAGCACGCATCTGGCCATTTTTTTCACCATGTAGATCTGTAAAATATAATCCTCCTGGGCCAAAAGCTATCCCGCAAGGACTTGCAGCGTGTTCTCCCATGTATCTTACAAAAATATCAAACGATTTAACAGCTGTACCATCTTCATTAAGCGCCATCTTTACTATTTTCTTTCCCTTAATAGCGGGACCTGTTTCATATGAACCTCCGAAAAATGCGACAAATAATTCATCTTCAAATTCATAGGGGAATTCTCCATTCTGCATGAAATCAAGTGCAGTTATCCCCTGACTTAAATTAGACCAGAATAATGAATTTTGCCTCATTGTCTTGGGCCAGCCATAGTTTTTTCCAGATTCTACTTTAGCAATCCTATCGTCATATGCAGGCCCATTATCGGCAATATACAACGATTTATCACTTTTACGCCACTTTGCACCGAAAGGATTTCTAAAACCCTTTGCAAAAACGGGACTATCTGGATTAGGGTTATCTTCTGGAATACTCCCATCTAGATTCATACGTAGAACTTTTCCTCTAAGATCATTATCATCCTGGGCTACTTCTGGATTTACCATTCCCTCTCCAAGATTTACATATAATTTACCATCAAATCCTATTGTAATGGCCTGCATCTGGTGAGCTGCTTTAATTGAAGGTATATCTTCAAGGATAGTTTCCATTGATTTCATTTTTAAACCATCATCGCTTTTAAGCCGTGCTAATTTATTTTTTACATCACCATTATCCTCATAAATCATTGAAACAAATAAATCTCCACTTTCAGGCTCAACACATATTCCAGTTAAGCCCGATTCTCCAGTACCTGGAAATTCATAGTTTGGTTCATAGTTTAGAAGATTTTCAGCATAGGTATGTACTTTCCAGTCGTTGGTAATTGTTTTAACATTACCATATAACTCTGTAACATATAATAAAGGATCCTCAGGATTATCTGTAGGGTCCTGAACAAATGCAAGGTTTACAGGTAGTTCTAATCCTGTAACCATCGTTTCAATCTTAAATCGTGGAAAAGTCCACCATATTTTATCAATATTTTCATCCATAAAATCACCTATCAGTATATTATTTATTAATAATAATTAATAAAAGTTTATTATAATTTAAAAAACATTCTTCTTTTAGTTTTAGGATAAAGTTATAATGATAACACCTATAACCATAATTGCAGCGCCTAATAATCTTCCTTTTATTCCTTTCTCTTTAAATATAAGGTAACCAAACAAAACACTCATTATTGTGCTTGTCCTTTTTATCGCAATTA
>JAEYSH010000187.1 GCA_023434825.1 Methanobacteriota archaeon
CATTTAATTTATCTATTTCCACGTTAGAAGTATCTATATCATATTTTTCTTTAAGAATACATTGTGCAATAAGTTCTACAGTTCTATAAAGCCTAGCAACAGCGTCATCATATCTTCGTTCAATTCCCCTTCTTTTTGCATTATTTAAAAGATCAGCGATCAGTTGGGAACTTTTATTATGTTGATTTGGATTTGCTAGTGGTCCTAAAACCAGCATGTTCTGTGAAATAGTGTTTTCTACTTCATTTAATTGCCGAATTTCTGGTGATGTGAGAATTTCCTTAGCTTTCTGGTGATTGAATAAATCCCATGCACGATAGGCTTTATTTAATTTCATATAAGCTTCATTATCACTTCTTAAAACAATTTTTTGAAGTATTTCATTAGCAGCCCTAAATCTAAAATCATTGAAAAAATGTTTAAATTCATCAAAAAGCATTTCATCATAAACCTGATAAAGATTTTGTGTTTTAACCTGTTCTGTATACTTTTTTACCATCCCATTCTGTTCTCTATTACCATAAACTACAGTTAAATTTCTATGATAAATAAGAGAGCAGATCGCAGCACTTGTAGTCATAGTTTTTGTTCCAGATGTGTAATCAATGACTATTTCATGGTTTTTATACTCTAATACCTTTTCTTTTATTCTCGCGAAACATTCTCTAAATTCATCTACATCATTTATCTGGATGAATTCATCTTTAGGGAAATTTTCCCTTCCGGATTCATTATATTGATTTTTAATTGATTCTACCGTTTTTTTACTTAATTCAGAACCAAAAAATACAATTTCATCAGGCCTAGTGTGATTAATTGAAACTAATAAACCATGGGCCAAGCTATGGATTTTGTCCTCAGAACTTCCTACACCAGTTCCAACCGTCATAAATAAAACTCTACTCATTGAAAATCACCTTTGTCCAACCTAATGGCATCTTTCGTCCTGTTAATCTTCTAGTCTTTGGGAATTCGAATGGATAAGCTCTACGGAATGTTTTTCTAACCATATCATATGTTTCCCGATCTTCTTCTTTTAGTCTTAAACCAATTGTAACGGCTAAAAATCCAGATCCATGGCCTATTCTTATTAATGGACTGTCAGGTTCATTTTTTTTCTCAAGTTTTAAATAAAAATCTTCCAGGAATCCTATGTCATATTTTTGTGCAAAGTTTATCTCATGATCAATATAATCCCTACTGAATTTAAATAAGAAATCTTTAATATTGTCCATTTTAATGTAATCTATCTTATCATCTACATTAAGTTCCCTGTGAATTTGAGAGTTATAACTGGAGTTAATTTCAAATTCAAGTTTTCTACCTATACCAATTGTTTCTGCATACGTAGTTACAGTTTTACCATTACGAGAATACCATTCATTTCTATTTTGTCCTATTTTAAGTGAAACCAATGCATAAATACTAGGGAAAGATGCTAATTCAGTGTCAGTTACTTGTAAAAACTTAAAAATACTGGAATATGATTCATTCATTCTAGGATTAGAAAAAAATTGATTCTGAAAAGTTTGCCCATCTCTCCATTTAACAAAATTATTATTACCCCGAATTTGAATTAAATCCTTAATTTCATTTATATCACTATAAGAAAGAATATTATATAAAATAGCCGTTCTTATAGCTCCTTTTATTGATGAACCTGGAATATAAGGTTTTTCAACAGTTTTTATATGTTCCCTTATTACTTGAGGATTTTTACATCTAACTGTTGATACATATTTTTTAATTTCCGATGGTTTTTTGCCAATTACATTTTCAAGGTAATCTCCTAATTGAAATGAAGGATCTGTAAGATGCTGAATAAATTCATCTCTTTGTTCATCTGAAAGGCTTTTAAAGACCTCATTAATGTCTGTTTTAACTAGAATTGGATTTCCTTTTATACTTTTACCCAAATAATATTCTGAAGGACCATATTCCTTATCATTCCCAATATGTACTGGAGTTATGGTTTGGATAGTGCATTTCATTTTTCCCACCACTATTTCATATTATAAGTATAAGCTAATCCATATTCCAAAGCTTTATAACCAGATTCAACTATTTTCCCATAAAATTTTTGATTTAAATTTTTAAATGTTGAACCTTCATTAAAAAACCGTATTTGCTTTCTTATTTCTCCATTTGAACTTCTACCACGTTTAGAGCCTATTTCAAACCATGAATTTTCAGATAAATTTTTTAATTCTTCATTTTGAGGAATGTATCTAGATAAGACAACAAATCGATCTCCTCCAATTTCTTCAATGTCTATATCTTCTATTTCAAACTTAAAATGGCCGTTTCCTGTGGATATATCTCTTCCAAAACCTCGATCACTTAGAAAACATATTGCAGCTTCAATATATTCCTGATATTCCCGATTATTTATTTTAATTAAGAAAAAAAGACCCATATTATGATAATTATCTCCTGGAGCATAGAATATACTTTCAGAAGCATTGGTTAGTCTATTTATACTGTTTTTTGGAACTAATATTTGCCCTCGATTAAATTGAACTTCTGGTTTCTCCATAAAGAGCATGTTCTCATGTAAATAATAATCATCTAAATTATCAATAATTTTCTTCTCATTTAAATCCCCCGAAGTCCATTTTAAAAATATATACTCTTCAATAAAATCCACTTTTTTAAAGATCTTAACTTTCTCTGGATTAGCCCTAACTGGCTCTTCTATGATTTTAGGAAATAATCTAATCCTTTCTGTCCCTTGAATATAAGGAAACGCTGAAGATACTAAAAATGGAGGATCTAAATTTATATTTTTAAAATCGCTCACTATAGACTCTAACGTCTCTTCAGGATATAATTGACTTATAGAGTAGATTATAGAACCAAAGATAGTATCCGAATGCAAGGGGGGGAATGCTGAATGTGGTTTCAAATATACCATCATTTTACTCACTCAGGCTTTCCATTATTTCCTTTAATTCAGATGTTTCTTTCAATGTTTCTTCGTCAGATATGCCTTTATAATACCATTTAGAACGTTTGATCAGAGATATATTTTCAAACTTTATTTTACCATATCCTCGAGTACCACTTCCACCTAAATAACTATCTTGAAGAAGAAGCATTGATTCAAATACTCCATTGATATTTTTAGGATCGTCATCTTCATAAACACTGAACACAATTTCAAAATTAAAACGGGAATCTTTTGGGACTCTTTCTTGGTTTCTTGGTTTTGCTTCAGAAGTTATTCTGTTGAGAGTATTTTCATATTTAACTTCCGCTCCACTAACCACTTCATCATTTAATCCCCATTTTTCAACTGTTTCTTCTGTTGGGAATGAATCACGTATGATAATCCGTGTAGGTCCTTTTAATTGGCCATTACTAATATCATCAGCAGATGTACCAAATATTTGACATGGTAAACATTTACCACATTTACAGGGCTGACCTCTAGATTCAATAATTTTTTCGCTTGCCTGAGCGCTGTTTAATTCCATTAATGACCTCATTTTTCCCTTAATAGATGAACCCGGAATATATGGTAAATTTGATATTGAATCTCTTATAACTATGCTGTCAATACCACCAATTTCTATTGATTCTTTAGCCCCACCAATATGCATACCAGTTTTACACACAATTTCTCCAGAAATAACGTAATTTTCTTTAAACATGTCCTCACCCTTTAAGAATTATAAAATTTATGATACGCCACTACTGCTTCTAAAAAATTAACCATGGCCTTGAAATTCTCTACCTTATCTTCTTCAGTTCCCATATCCACTTTACGCATACAAGCCATCATAAAATCATAAAAAGTTCTGGGTATAAGCCTTCTACCTACAGAATTTGCTAATTTTGGCTTTAAAAGGTAAAATTCGGTCTCCATACTATTCCAGTCGCTTTCCTTTTCAATATCCCTGATAGCGCCAAAAAATTTCCGGAGTTGGGTGGTATTAAGCCTACTACTATTTTTTGCAACTATATCCGCATATCCACCCTCATCAGCATAATCCTTAGCGCTTAAATTTCTTAGCATGTCTATTTGACTAATTTTTTCTATAACTCCATCTATTTCATCAGTATTATCCTGATATCTCCTTCTACGTCCATTTGCCATAATATCACCTTGTTCTTAAACTTACCCATGAAGCAGGAATCTTAATCCATGGCATGAATTTTAATCCATCTCTATTAATTTCTTCTTTAATTTGAGGATTCTTAACAGTCCTTAATTTATACTTAAACAATGGTACATACCTCTTTTTTTGTAAACGAACCTTATTGTTTATTTTCCACTCTTTCTCATCCGTGGCAGCTTTTAAAGAACCGAAAGTATCCTGCCACATTGATAGCATAGAATAAACTAAACTTTTTGATATTTTTCTACTTTCAGAAAGATTTTCAAGTTTGTATGCGAAATTAATAATATCTCCAAATCCTTTGAATGGTTCCTGTGTTTCCCATAGCACAGTTTCATCAAACAGTGTAATCATGTCTTTTCCACAATCTTTAGACATTGATAAAGAATTATCCGCAAATCTAATACCTCTTTCTGCAGGGAACTTAGGTCCTGCAATAAAAATACCTGCAGAAATACTAATATCTATATTATTACAAGTCCATTCCTTAAATTCTCTCCTCAGTTCATCTGCAAACTGTATTATATGGTCATAAGGCCCTAGAACAAGAAGATCATCACCGCCAGAATATGTAGTGTAAATTGTTGGAATTGCTGTTTTTTCACACTCAGAACACACTTTTCCATCCAATTCACTATAAACTTCAATGATGGGCTTTTCATCTCCAAAATCTAATGATATCTTATTGAAAGTTATATCATCATGACAATAGGGACAAATATCTTCTAAAACTCTATATCTCTTTGCTATCTCATTAATATATCCTGAAAAGAAAAGATCCATAAAAGAGCTTAGAGTGGAAATTCTGGAAATAGATGGGTTCTTCAACCCTCTAGAAAACACTTTACCCAAATTATCAACATCCATTTTAAGAATTCCCATTTTATTTGTTCCTTTACTAATTTCCGCTAGATGGCTAAAATATAATGTTCCATTTAAAGGATGTTGAGGAACCGTATTTCCCATAAAAGTGAAGCCATAGGATATATTATTAAATGAATCTAACGAACTGATTAGATGCAAATAATTAGAATCATTAAGCCTTAAAACTTCTATCATTTCGTTTTCATTGGCTAAATCCCGTATTTTCTTAATTAAATGTTTTCCTTTGCTTTCAAATAAGTATCCAATACCTAATTCTTGAAAATCAGTTTTAGATTTTGGCGAAACTATACGTATAATATAATCAGTATTTGCTATTTTCCTACCTAATGTTTCATTTTCCTGACAGTCCATACAAAATATTTCACCACTTTTATTTCCTGAGCCACAAACAGGACAAGTATCATATGGAACTTCATCTTCCTCATCAAATAGATATTCAAAGAATTCATTAAACTTGGAACGTTTATTTTTAAGATTCTCAAATGAAAGATCATCCATTACAGTTCCAAAATCTTCTAAATCTCCCCCAGAACATATATAACTTGAAACAGCCAAATATAAGTCGGCATTAAATTTCTTTAAGAATAACAAATTTACTTCATGAGTTATCCTTTCAAGAACCTCTTTTGATCGTTTAGTATTAGGTAAAATTAGTATAAAATGTCCACCACCACAGAAAAGAACATTTGCTGGAGATAATTCCAAATCATTAATTATTCTGTTAACAATAGCATCATTAATTAAATTTAAATATAGTGAGCGCCCTCTAAGTCTTTTACTCATACCTTTTTGTGCTTCTTGTGGAGAAGAAATTTTATAGATAAATCTCTGAATCCCTGAAATGTCTCCGTTTACAACTAGATATGCATCTTCTTTATCATTATATTTAAGATTATTTTCTTTCGAATAATAGTATAAGCAAGTTGCTAGTGCTGTAGTAGTTTTTAAATGGTCAAATAAGGAAATATCAGGATGATCGACATAAGCAGCAGAAGGCATTAAAGATGTATATTTGCGTAGTAAATAATATAAAGTATTAATATTATCTTTATTTGTTATATTTCCAATTTCATTTTCAAATAGATTCCATAGCTTTTTGTAATCGGGTTGAAGGTTCCATCCTGCCATTACCTCGTTTTTTGTTTGTTGAGGCTTTATATCTTGGAAATTATTAATATTTAATTCTTTTAAGGGCAGATAATGTTCTGAAGGCTGATTTTCTTCCTTAATTTTTACTTTAGAAAAAACAGATATTAATGGTTCTTTTTTAACCTGACCTTTTTCACCTGATTTTGATCGTTCCTTTGAAGAGTGATGATCTGCCTTTTGGAGCATTTTTGCTAATTCTATAAATTCAGATTTCTTTGGATGATGATGGTGTATGACCATATCTTCAATTGTCGCATCAAAATCAAATTTTGACAAAAATGTAGCTGACCACTTACTGTGTGCTCCGTTTTTCCCATAATCTCCCTCTGAAAGTTTTTTATATTTTTCATGAGGAATATTTCCAGCTCTTTGGGAAAATTTTCCGATATCATGCAGCATTGCCGCAAATTGTAGCTCCTTTAAACTCATTTATTACACCGTAATTCTTTTTTTAATTATTAGAGTTAATATTAACCATTTTGAAGTAATAATAGATTATAGGAATTTATTCTCTTAATAAACAGAGTTTGAAATGATTATTATAAATAATTTACTATTTCAATTTAATAAAATAGATAAAAAAAATGATTGAATAAGAATATTGCCATAATGTCATTTAGTTACTTTAGACAAAGAAATAGAATGATTATTGTATAACATATAAAAAGTATATAATTTAATTCTAAAATAATTAATAAAAAAAATTATAATTCATATTAAATACATTAATTCTGTTAAATGAGGCATATAATGGTAAAAATAGATTATTCCGAGGGATATGACGAATATTATTTAGAATATCTCGATTATTTAGAATTTGAGATGAATATTGCAGATGCTGTGGAAAATAGTTCACCTGAAGAATTAGAAGAAAATATTTGTAAATTAGGTTTCATAAAAGTAACAGAATTAAAAGGTTCACTTTGGTTCCGCTCGGATAATGATGTTTATATTCTTTTTTTAGCTGATGGTATGGGATGGTACTTATATTGTAAAACAGCTGGATTTTTTTCGGGTAGAACTACAGATTCTCCTTAATAATAGCAGTTCTTTTTTTAAACCCCATATTCATTACTATATAAACCCCATTCCACATTTTCTCCAATAATGAGAACAAATTTAGTATCCTTAGAAAGATACCAATTATCGTCTTTTACTTTAAATACTTTTATAAATCCTAACTTAGATATATTATCCTCTAATTCTTCCAATTTACTACTTTCAATAGTCTTCTCAACTTTTAATTCAAATTCTTTATCTTTAATATACTCAAGATGTTCTTTCTTTAATACACCATCATTTTCAATAAAAAATTCAATTAATTCCCCAATTTCATCATTAATTTCTTCCTTTACCATAAATTTATTTTTTTATTTAATTTAATTAATAATATTTCTTTCCAAAATCAAGATATAATAATTTATAAATAAAAAAATCACATTCCTAAATATGGATCGATCTAAACACAAAATTAGTTCAATTAGCGAATTAAAATCCAGAAAAATGTATATCGATCCTGCTCTAGAAATTAGAGGCTTGCTTAAAATTTTAGAAGATTTAAAAACTTTAATGGTAATAAAATGGAAAAAACACGTTTATTTAGGACAATAAAAAAAACTAAAAAGTGTTTGGATAATTTAGATGTTGTTAATCCTAATCCTGAGGAAGAACTTATAAGATGGTGTATTATTGATATTATACATGATCTGGATTGGAAAGGAATAAATATTTTAGAACAGTTCATTACAAGAGATGGAAAAATACCTGATATTGTTCTATTAAACAATAATTACATAAAAGCAATTGTTGAGGTTAAAAGAGCTGATAAAGACCTTGAAGAACATAAAGAACAATTATATAAATATTTAATACAAACCGAAGCAAAATTAGGTATTTTAACTAATGGACATCAATGGTGGTTCTTTTTACCCCGATACAAAAATCAATGGCGTTTAAAAAAATTTTGCGAGATAGAAATGGTTGATTCGACTTCTGATCAATTACATAAATGCTTTTTAAAATTTCTAAGTCGTAAAAATTTAGTTTCTCCCCAATATTCCCGAATTGCCCGTAAATGTATTGGAAAATATTGTATGGATAAATCCATTTCGGGAATTTCTGATGAAGAATTAAAGAGAAAAATTGACGAATTAAGAAATTTTAGGAAATTAAATGATAAAAAGAAAGTTTTACGCGGTAATTTAAGATATGAAGCTTCATTAAGAGGGCTACCCGTAGAATATTGTTTATGAAGCGAATTTTAGAGCTTGAAAATCATTTGATGAATAAAAGATTAAAATTTACTAATAAAAAAAGGATGATTATGACTGGTAAATGTTCAAGGGCAAATGAATGTGAATCTTATATGAAAATAGGTTGTAAAGGATGTGGATTTCAACATTTCAATAGAGTTAAAAATGTAAATGAAGCTATAAATCTCCTTAAAGATGAATATTTTAATCTATGTTCAGAAAGAAAAACTACTAGTGGAAGAATTGCATTGGATGCTCCAATGAAAAAGCTTGTTCTAGAAAATGCAAGAGAATTAATTCCAGGTTTTCCGGAGGTTAAAGAACTGAAATCTCAGCATATCAGATCTTCAATTGAAATTAATGGCGAAATTATTGATTATGAGATAAAATGTGATGGAGCATTTGAATTTAATGATAAGTATGTTTTCTATGAACTAAAAGGCTATGGTGATGGTACTAATGATATATTATCAGCCATAACTGCTTCTCAATTATTAAAAGAAGATCCAAAATTTCAAAATTATAAATTTTATTATATAGGAGTTAGTTCTGGAAAAAAAGGAAATGAAAAAGGGCTAACCAGAAAAAGCTTCTTTGATCCTAAACGTAGAAAAGTGACCCCTTATACTAAATGGGCTGAAAGTAAAGGTTTTATAAAGTTCTATGGCATAGTTAATGTTTTAGACTTCTTAGAAGACATTAAAAATTATTTAATAAATTAATGAAATACTTATTTTTCATTTAAAGCTTTTTTTTAATTTGATTTTTAACATTATCAAAATCATAATCAGGATAAACATATATTAAAGTACAATTATTCTCTTTACAAAGTTTTTCTTTCCTTTCATCAAGTTCTAATCGCTTTTGAAGCCCTTCTTCCCCACCAAAATATTCTATTGGCTTTTGATGTTGATCCCCTTGATACTCTATCCCAATATTCCTTTTTGGAAAGTATACATCTAAGTGTTGTGGTTTAAGCCATGAAGGTTTACCATGTTGAATAACATTTTCTTTAAGAAAAGCTTTCTTAATCTTATAGAAAAGTTCAGTTTCACCAATCCATCCTTCCCCAACTTTAGCTATACCTTTTCGTTCTCGGAGTATATTTTCGCTTTCTCTTAAAATTCTTCTTAATTCATTCATAAGGGCTTGAACTACAATACTTGGGACACATATTTTATGTTTTGTTATAATTTCAGTAGTATTGATATATTTAGAATGAATGTATGCATTTTTGAATCCTAAAGACTTTAAATAAATTTGTAGTTCCGGACCTTTATCTGGCGGAGTAAAATACATTTCATGCCTTTCTTTATATATCAAAAAATCCTCTTCATTTTTAAAGAAGCTTTTAAGCAATTCGAAATCTTTTATAGTGATATCATTAGGATTAAATTCTTCTAAAAAATATTTAAAAATATTTTTACCTTTCTCTTCGTTAAATTTATTCAATTGATTATCGGCAATTTTGGAAATATCAGTACGGTATTTCTTTCCCCAATCAGTCAAATGTGATCTTTCTAAATAGATCAAATCAGTTCCATTGAATGTAAAATCATTAGAATTGAGGAGTACAGTATATCTTAAAGCATCAAATATGTCTAAACCTACAGTTCTTCTTATATCAAGGGCCTTTTTATGATCTTCAATTATATCAAACATATCTGCTTTCCATATGGTTAAATAATTTTTAATAGGTTTATATTCCCCATAAGCATCTTCTATTTTATCAAAAACATCCCAAGCAGATTTAATATCCCTTTCTCTTAAAAATTCCTCTAATATTAAATATAAATATCTAAAAATATAGCTTAAATTACCTTCAACATCTAAATAATTACCCTTTTTTAATTCAGATATAAACTTAAAATAAAAATCTGTTTGTTCTTTAGTAGCACTTTGTAGATTTGGATTGTAAGTATTCCATTCAGGCACAATCTTTTCTTTATTAATTTCCCCAATTTCATAAAGAGCTTTTTTAGCATTATTTCTAATTTGATGATCCTCATGTTCTGAAAGTTCATTTAATTTATTTATTGCACTCTTATCATCAATTTTACCTAAAGTTTCAACTGCTTTTACTCTTACATCAGCTTTTTTATCTCTTATACATTGTGAAAGGGGAATTATCGCCCTTTTGTCCCCTATTTTTCCTAAAGCCTCAATTGATTGGAATCTTACATTCCAATCAGGATCTTTAAGGGAGTTAGTTAATGCATCAACAGCGATAAAATCTCCAATTTCTCCTAAGACAACTACTACACCCCTCCGAATATTTGTTTTTTTGCTATTTAAAGCTTTAATGAGTGGTTGAATTGAATGATCTTTAAGAATCACTAAATTTTTCATAGCAGCTTCCCTTGGACCGATATCTTTGTCATCTAATAATTTTATAAGCGGTTTTACACATCTTTCATCATTTAAATTACCAAGACACCATATTAAACTAATTCTAACCATGAAATTATGGTCTTCTAATCCTTTAAGAATGTCATCAAATGCAATTCCAAGGATTAAGTTGTTAAATATATTGATTTTATCTTGTTTAATATTAGTATCATTACTTGAAGATTTTGATTCTATTCTGAATTTATTAGCAGCATTTTCTCTTACATATTGATTTGGGCTTTTTAAATCTTTTAATAATTGTCCTACTAAACCTTCTAAATCTTCATTTTTATAACTTGACAACGACACTTAAAGCCCTCTACATATCCTTTGATTTTATTATATCCTTTTGACATTATATAAGTTCAAATTTTGATATTCAGTTAATAATAC
>JAEYSH010000014.1 GCA_023434825.1 Methanobacteriota archaeon
AAATTATAAACAGCATACAGAAATTCATGGACGAAATGAAATAACGTCCAAAGTTCTTTTATTTTTAATATATGAAAATTTTTAATCTTTTAATAGATAATTAATAGAAAAATAGTTGTTTTTTAGCTTTCCGCAGCGAGCAACTTGTTGCGAGCGAGGATTTTTTGATCAATCCTTTTTGCAAAAAAAAGGTTGATGGACTGACCGGGATTTGAACCCGGGGCCTCCGCCATGCCAAGGCGACACTCTACCACCTGAGCTACCAGCCCAATTGAATTCACAAATGTTCTAACATTCGCGTATATTAACAATTAAATATCTTAATATTTAAATTTAATGTTATAACTTATTTTTTGAGGGATAATAAATGGAAAATCTTAATATAAGAAATGCAAATGAAGAAGATTTTATTAAAATAGCAGAAATTGCCATGGAATGTCCGCCTATGGAAGCAGAGAGAAATTCATTTTATCACATTTTTACCAAATATTTTAAAAGTACCTGCTTCGTTGCAGATCCGTCTTCAGAAGAGTTAAGAGGTTTTATTTTAGGATTTTTATCTCAAGAAAATCCAGAAGAAGCTTATATTCATCAAATATGTACTAATCCAAAAATGAGAGGGCGAAATATTGGAAGAAAATTGATTGAAGCATTCAATGAAAAGGTAACTGCACTTGGCTGCAAAAAAGTTATTTTAATCACTAAGCCTATTAATTGGAATTCAATTTCTTTTTATAAAAAATTAGGATTTCTTGAAGAAAAAGAAGGAAACATTATGAATATTTTAGGCACTACGGCTATCAAAAATTATGATGGTGAAGGAGAACACATGGTGGTTTTTTATAAGAATTTATAAAATAAAAAGCTTTGAGAATAAAAATTTTAAACAAATATATAAAATTACAAAAAAAATAAAAAAGGAAATAGATTAAATCTATTTCTTAAAAATTGAGGAGAAGATTAAGGAGCTCCTCCAGCACCGCCCAGATTTTCACCGGTATGTGCATCTATTTCTATTTCCCCAACCTGTTCACCGTTAAGCATCACAGGCACAGTATAAACGTTATTACCGCTTATACTGGTTAATTTTGGTGTTCCTGCTTTTGCTCCAGGCTCTTCAATGTACTTTTGAGCAATTTCTTGAGCTTTTGCAGCTGATATTGCAGTTGAAGTACTTGTATTTGAAGTGTTTTTAACATTGTCAGCGTTGTTATTTTGCTGTTTTTCCAGATCACTGGTACTGGTGGATTTATCATCCCCATTACCTCCATAGGCAGCAAATACTAAACCAGCTGCAGCAATTATTGCCACAATGGCAATTATTGATTTTTTAATCATTCTTAACCTCGTTTTACTTTTATTTAGCTTAAAAAGGTAAAGACGTGTATATACCTTTTACTGTTGCAGTTGCTGTATTCCAGTTATTTACTACTCCAAAAGAGTTTCTAGAACTTGTAGCATCTGCTTTGTACCATTTACCATTAACCCATACTTGAGCAATGACGTGTCCGTACCAGTTTCCACTTGTAAATTTAGCATAAACGTGTTCATATCTTGCAGGGATTCCTGCGGCACGTTCAAGAGCTATTAACAAGTGTGAAGTATCAACACAGTTTCCTGTTCTTGCATTTAATGTTCCAACTGCACCATATTTGGTGTTATAGTAAAATGAGTAACCTAAGTTATCTCTTACCCAGTTAAAGATTGCTACTGCTTTATCATAGCTTGATGTTTTCCCTGCTGTTATTGAAGCAGCTAAAGCTTTAATTTGAGCGTTGTTTACCTGACAGTTTGTAGTTGCTGCAAGATATTTAGCCAGATCTGATGGCACAGGAGTTGATACTGATCCTGCAGAGGATGTTGCAATTGTACTCCATGCTTTTACAGTAACATAACTTGGCAATCTGTTACTTGTCTTATCAAAGTTCAAAACTTTTGAAAACAGGTAAATTAAGGATTCATATCTTAGTTTACCAAGACTGCTGCTTGCATAATTTGGTAGTTTACCATTTGCATCTATGTATGCATTAACTCTTTTAGCCAGGTCTAAATAACTTGATTTGGTAATACTTCCACTTTTAATGTTTTCAGTTGGTGTTGTTGCATTATTAACTGATTTCAGTGTTATTGGAGTATTTGTTCCACTATTTATTTGTAATAAACCTGCAGTTAATAACTTCAAGAAATCAGGCATTTCCACCTGAACAGTACCAATAGTGACATAATTTGGAAGTCTTTTATTGGTTTCAACATATGCCTTTACTCTGGAAGCTGCATCTTTGATATCAGTAACAGTAAAAGTTGGGCTCACTGTTGATTGGCTTGTTGTTGCAGTTTTAACTTCTCCCGCTGCTGCTTCGAAGTTTGAAGTGTTTGATTCATCAGATTTTGTTGTATCTACTGAAGATTGATTAGGTACAGTTGTATCCTGAGTTTTTACTTCTGTTTTTTCAGTATTTGTTGCTGAAGTCTCTGAATTCTGGTCATTGGTTGTATTGACTGTTTTTTCAGTAGTTGATTGTTTTTGAGTAACATCTGATGTAGTTGCTGTTTCAGTTTTTTTCACTGATTTAACATCATTAGTAACTTCTTTTTGCGTTTCAGTTGTTTTATTCACACTATTTGTATCATCTAGTTGTTTATTTACTTTTTCTTGCACAGAACTACTATTAGTCTGTGTTTGGGCAGTTCCTACATCTGCTGCACTTGCGTTAGCTACACCAGACAATGATAGACTGGCTATTAATAGGACTGCAAAAAGCACTTTTTTCGTAATTATACCGCCTCCGATTCCCAATCATAGAAAAAAATCGAAATTTTTTTCTCGGGGTAGGCACTAATTACTCATTATACCTTATAAATCTTATGGTTCAAATTCCAAAAAAAAGCAATTTTATGACCCTTTTAAAGATTTAAAGCCATATTAGAATATATTTGATAACTCATTTCTTGATGAGATGTCTCCTTTATTATTTTCCATAAATTAGAATACTTTAATCATTATTTCAAAAAAGAGGACATATACATTGCTTTTGTAATTGTTTTCTATTTTGTTTGTTAAGATTTTAAGTACTATTAATCAAAATAATCATAAGAAATTACTTAATCTGTTATTTTAACAGCCCTAAATATGTTTAAAAGTTTCTTTTTCCCAATAAATAATATTCATTTTTTATAATAACTAACAAATTTAAAATATTACAGTAAAAGTAGAAATTGAATTAATTAAGTAGTATAAGTTAATATTAAAAAAATCTTCTTAAGACATGCTTTTGTAAAAATTTTAAAAGGTTATATTTAATAGTAAAGTAAAATATTTTATAAAATAAAATTTAATAGAATAATTTATTAATACTTTTCTAGTAAATTCTTATTATTATATTTATCTAATCAGAATAATCTATGTATGAGTCCATTGGGACTTGGAGGAATAAAATTGGGTTTAATTGCTGAAAATCATCTTCAATTTATAATTGAAATATTAGTTATCATGCAAATCGGCATGATGTTTTTATTTAACTTAATTCCACTTTCATTAAGTCTTGTGCTTTTTATAGCACTTATAGGAAGCTTGGGATTTTTAATAATGTTTGGTATAGATGCTGCATTTCTATTTCTACCATTTTCACATTATGAATTTGCCCACCCCTATGGGCCGCTGGCACTATTTGCAATAATAACAGCTCTAGCTGCATTACCTATGATGAAAGAAGTTGGAATTAAAATAACTCACTTAAAGCTATTTATATACATCATAATAGCATTAATAACCATATTTGGAGGAATAATGCACAGATCATTCCTTATTCTATGGTTTTTAGGTCTATTACTTGGTTTCTTCATAATTTCCAAGTCTTTCCGTCAAAAATCAGTATTTACCATAAAAAGAATGGTTTCAGTTGCCGCCGTAGTCATTGCCGGTTTTGGAATATTAGAATTACTCGCCAGTGTTTTACAGATGCCCGTTTTAAGTCCTCTTTTAAGAATAGCAAGAATCGAGGATTATGCTCTTCCAAGCCTTACAATGGTTATAAAAAACTCAGCAATATTCGGACATGTTCAGGGCTCTTGCTATTGGGGACCGGAGTGTAGTGGAAGTTCAGAGGGATATGTAACCTTGCCCATGTCCCTAATTACATTATTTGGATTACCTTTCCCGTTATTTTATGGAATTTTAGTCAGTAAAAAAGATGTTATAGATTATATGTTGCCCGGAATATTTGGATTTACATTTGACTTTGGATATGCTACTTTATTCCTTCTCCTTCTCTGGTGTGTAGGAGTAATTTTTATAGGATTTAAAATGCTTTCAACATACCGTTCCAAAAGAGAAAAAGGAAATAAGAAATACTTGGGAAGAGAAGCAATTCTTATTGGGTCACTTGCAGCTTTCATTGCGCAGGCACTAATAGGATTATTCATTATGAATAGATCTATCAACGGAACTGCATTACTAACATTCATGTTTTTAGGTACGATAATTGTAAGTCATGTATTAATTATAAGAAAATAAAATAAACAAATAAAAGGAGAATTTAACATGAAAAAAGCTCTAATATTGTTAGGCTGTCCTGAATCCCCATCTCAAACCCCAATGGCAGTTTATGTAACCTATAAACTTAAAAAAATGGGCTATGAAGTTACTACTGCAAGTACACCATCTGCAATGAAACTTTTAGAAGTTGGAGATCCAGAAGGATATTACATTGAAAATAAAATCGATATAGACTCCTGTATAAATGATCTTGAAGCAGGAACATTTGATTTACTGGTAGGGTTTATTCATAAAGATGCAGCAGTTTCATATTTTGTAACATTCAATAGTATCCTCAATACAACATCAGTAGCAATTATTTTTGAAAAAGACCCGGAAAAGTTGGAAGAATTCCAGAATATGGTTTCAGAAAGTACCAACGCCACAATAGTATCTGCTAGAGCTTACCATAATCCAACTCCATTAAGGGTCCGATTTGATAAAGCCATGAAAAGATTAAATGAATCCGGAGAAATTTGAGTTTAAATACGTTAAAATTATATTAAAGTTAAAGGGATGATTATAATGTTTTGTCTGGAAACATATTTACAGGAATCAGAAGATTATGATATATTAATATCAAGAGCCGGGTTTAAAGACTGTGCTAAAGTTATTGAAGAAAATGCTCCTGAAATAGTTTATGTAAATGCTGGAGAGAAAATATTAGGAGTTAGAATTATTGGAATTCCTCCAGTTCCAGTTGGTGTAAATGAAGAGAAAGGAACAATTCTTTTCCCTTATACCAAACCTTGCTATGGAACTGCCGTTGTTGAAATACCAATTGGACAGGAAGAGATTGACAAAGTTAAAGAATTAGATATTAAAGGATGTTAATTTATCCTTAATATTATTAATCTTCCAGAAGAAAAGAAGCAAAAGTTAGTCCTGATCCAAGCCTAACTTGACCAGCTACTGCTGCAGCTTCCAAAAGTTCTTCTATAGTCGCTCCAGATTCTAATGCTTTTTTCTTATGCGCTTTTACGCAATGCTCACATTTAACTGCCACTGCACAGGCAAGTGCAATTATCGATTTTTCTTTAGAAGATAATGCACCATCTTTCATTATTTCAGATGCCAAATTTTCAAATGCATCACTTAAATCTTCACCCACTGCATCTGTAAATTGCAAAGGTCTTGGTTTTTGTTCTTTCATTTCGTTTCTCCTTAAAATTGAATTTTTGATAAAATAAAATATTTGATAAAAATATTATTAATCAAGAATAATAAATAATTGGTTGGAGGAAATAATATGGATTTTAAAGACTGTATAAAATTTGCAAATGAAACACCTGTTTGCTATCTTGCAACAGTTGAAGG